>NZ_MDAW01000105.1:0-85098 GCF_002875385.1 Vibrio sp. 10N.222.52.B12
ATTTGTGTATAAGAGACAGCCAAGGGAAGGGGGCTTGAATTACCGACTGACGTTATTTTCTAGTATTTACAAATTGACGGATTTTCTTGCGTTGCTCCGCAGACAAAGCATTAAAGCGATCTTTAACGTTTTGAATATCGAAGTCTGAAGCGTTTACCTTCTCTGTGATTTGGTAAGCATCAAACTCATTGTTTCCAGTTGGTTTGAACACTGGTTTGCCATTTTCAAGTGGAATACGAACCTCTTCACCAGTGTTGTGTTTAATAACAAGGTCAAAACCGGAGTCAGTATTGTTTGGTTCAATAGTGCCTGTTGCTACCCAGTTATCATTGCCTTTTTCAGTGATGATCAGCGTTTGGTCGTGCCAAGCGTAGTCGTATGCCATGTTCGGGTTACCAACTTCGCCTTCGATTGGGTTTGATGGCGTGCCCGGTTTGATAACAGGCTTACCGTTCTCTAGCGGGATGCGAACCACTTCGCCTGTGCTGTGTTTGATGACTAATTCAAAGCCAACGGTTGTTTCTTCGATTGTTCCTGTCGCTACCCAAACATCGTTGCCTTTTTCAGTGATGATCAGCGTTTGGTCGTGCCAAGCGTAGTCGTATTCCATGTTTGGATTACCAACTTCCCCCTCGATTGGGTTAGATGGCGTCCCCGGTTTGATAATAGGCTTGCCGTTCTCTAGCGGGATACGAACCACTTCGCCCGTGCTGTGTTTGATGACTAACTCAAAGCCAACGGTTGTTTCTTCGATTGTTCCTGTCGCTACCCAAACGTCGGTGCCTTTCTCAGTGATAACGAGAGTTTGGTCATTCCATGCGTAGTCGTATTCCATGTTTGGATTACCAACTTCGCCTTCGATTGGGTTAGATGGTGTGCCCGGTTTGATAACAGGCTTGCCGTTCTCTAGCGGGATGCGAACCACTTCGCCCGTGCTGTGTTTGATTACTAATTCAAAGCCAACGGTTGTTTCTTCGATTGTTCCTGTCGCTACCCAAACATCGGTGCCTTTCTCAGTGATGACAAGAGTTTGGTCATTCCACGCGTAGTCGTATTCTATGTTTGGATTGCCAACTTCGCCTTCAATCGGGTTTGATGGCGTGCCCGGTTTGATCACTGGTTTGCCGTTCTCTAGGGGGATGCGAACCACTTCGCCTGTGCTGTGCTTGATAATAAGCTCGACGCCAGAGTTGGTTTTCTCAATCGTGCCTGTCGCTACCCAAACATCAGTGCCTTTCTCAGTGATAACGAGAGTTTGGTCGTGCCATGCGTAGTTGTATTCCATGTTCGGGTTACCAACTTCGCCTTCAATTGGGTTAGATGGCGTGCCCGGTTTGATTACTGGTTTGCCGTTCTCTAGCGGGATGCGAACCACTTCACCTGTGCGGTGCTTGATAACAAGTTCGACGCCAGTATTCGTCTTCTCAAGCGTACCTGTCGCAACCCAAACATCAGTGCCTTTCTCAGTGATGATCAGCGTTTGGTCATTCCATGCGTAGTCGTATTCCATGTTTGGATTACCAACTTCGCCTTCGATTGGGTTAGATGGCGTGCCCGGTTTGATTACTGGTTTGCCGTTTTCTAGTGGGATGCGAACTACTTCGCCTGTGCTGTGTTTGATAACAAGTTCGACGCCAGAGTTAGTCTTCTCAAGTGTGCCTGTCGCCACCCAAACATCAGTGCCTTTTTCAGTGATGACAAGAGTTTGGTCATGCCATGCGTAATCGTATTCCATATTCGGGTTGCCAATCTCGGTCTCGATTGGGTTATTTGGCGTCACTGAGATTGGCTTCATTGGTGAAGCCGGATCGGAACTTGAACCACCCGTGCTGATACTGCCTACCGCACCAACAAGAAGGCCACCAGCAATCGCGCCTGCGCTGTCCCAACTGCTTTCATCGGTAGCGTCTTCCGTTGCAAACTCACTCAATTCCATTTGTTGATTACGTGCATTCAAGCTAGCGACATACATCGCCTGTGAAGCGGAAAGTTGTTGATCAATTAAGATTGAGGTTTGACGATTAGCTTCACGAGTGTCGACTTGCACAGCGTAAGCATTAACAGAAAGAGAACTAAAAACGATGGTAGCTAGAAGTGATTTTCTCATTGGTGATTTCTCATAATCGCTTGGAAGAAAGGCAGAGCGATGTATGCCCGACCGATGAGAAAATCTTACTTTTAATACATCTGGACGAATATTGAGCAGAAGGAAAATGGGTATTAACTAAGAGTTAATAGGGTTGTGTGCCTGAGGTAATTGATTCAGTAAGTTAGAAATAATTGCCATTAGCCATTGCTGAACAGGGTCGAATCGATCCTTGTTGGGGTAATAGACATGAATCCGCTTAAGCAGTTTGTCCAACTGATCTTTCTTGATATCCAAAGCGGTGAGATTGGGATAACGCTCAATGTGGAAAAAGGCGGTATAGGGAAACAGCAGGTCTGTCTCTGCCAATATTTCCAGAATAGGGGATGGCAATTCGGAGCGAAACGCAATCTTTGGTGGAACATTGGGATAGTATTCTCGAAGTACTTTGATCGCGTATGGTTCATCGATGTTCCAATCCGTGACGAGCAAAAGCGCCAAAGGGTAGGAAATGGTGTCGGCCAACGAAATGGTTTTTGCTGCCAGAGGATGGTCTTTGCGAACGTAGATGCCAAACAAGTCTTGCCCCACCACTTCGCTAAGAATGTCTTTGCGCGAGAAAGGTAACTCGTAGTTAATGCCGACTTTACAGGTTCCATTGGCAAGATCATCGAGTGAGTTATTGTTCCAGCAAGGCAAATGAAGTTCTACGTTGGGCGCTTGTCGGCTAATTTCACTGAATAGATCTTTGCCTAAAGCTTGCAATAATATCGGGGAAATCGCGACGGTGATTTTACCTTCAAGCTCCGCAGGGTCGAATTGGTTGAGGGAGTTCAGCTTTTTCGAGAGCTTATCGAACGTTGGCTCAATGACACCGTAAAGTTCCGTAGCAAAGTGAGTTGGTGATAGCCCCGTTGGCACTTTGACAAACAACGGATCATCGAAATGGTTTCTCAACTTAGTCAAGGATTTACTGAGTGCGGGCGCGGTGACGAACAATCGATTAGACGCTTTTTGAAGATTTTGCTCCTGATAGATGACCAAAAAAGTTCTCAGAAGATTTAAGTCTAAGTTGGAGTATAAATCTTTCAATATTCACGCCCTTTGTTGTTGATGTTGCTTACTTTAATATCCTTAATTTAGTACTGAGAGTCAAAGCTGCAACAAAAGGTTGGACCTTTGACTAACGAGTGGATGGCTTGAATCAATTGACTGAACGCATCAATTAGATTTCGTAATCAAACACGATGATGTCTTCAAGCAGTGGTCTAAATACCTTTTTCAATGCATCGTGCTCTGGGTGAGGTAGGTAGTTCTGACGACCTGCTTCATCGGCAAACGTCATCATCACGGCGTGTGTGTAGTCTTTATTCTTTCCTTCTGGGCTGTTGTTTAAGCCCCACTCAACGTAGGTTACGCCTTCCACTTTCGTTGGCATGGCTTCGAATAGCTCTCGCAGTTGTTGGATTTTGTCGCTGGTGGCAGATGCTTTAAATTTGATGAGTAGAATGTGTCTGATCATGATTTTGTGCTGTTGTTATATTTTGTTGTGTTTGAAGAACAACACTATAACGGGCATCAACTCTAAAGTTAGCTTTTGGCGTCACAAAATAGGGAAACAAAAACGCGAGCACTTTGGCTCGCGTTTTTAGTTGGTCTAGTTAGGTCGGAAGTTGTTAGATGGGAACCGTTAACCTTCGATGCGTTTCACCAAGTAGAAATGCTTTTTACCGCGTTGAAGCAACCAGTATTGATCGAACAACGGGAAGTTCAAACTTGGGTTTTCTGCATCAACTTTCTCGCCGTTCACACTGATGGCGTTGTT
This sequence comes from Vibrio sp. 10N.222.52.B12, assembly GCF_002875385.1. NCBI lineage: Bacteria > Pseudomonadati > Pseudomonadota > Gammaproteobacteria > Vibrionales > Vibrionaceae > Vibrio > Vibrio sp. 10N.222.52.B12. The sequence goes on from NZ_MDAW01000105.1 coordinate 3,912, forward strand.
GCCAATCAGTTCACGAGCAATACGCTTTGAGTTGCCTAAGCCTGATTCAACCAGTAGTTCTACCAAGTCTTGCTCAGCACTTTGCATGCTCGGTAAGCCATCGAGTTCCAACTGTTTTAGCTCGCTCAAACTTAGCTGCTGCACATTGCCACTAAATAGCACTTGAGTGATTCGCTCCGCACTTGCTAAGCCTTCTTCACCGTGGACAAAACGCGTCATTTGCTCTGCTAAGATACGCTGTGCTTGCGGTTTGCCTTTGCTCTCTTGGTCTTGTGCTTCAATCGCGGCAATCTCATCGCAACTCAAGAAGGTGTAGTAGCGCAGGAAGTGGTAAACATCGGCATCTTCCGCAGATAACCAGAATTGGTAGAAAGCGTAAGGTGAAGTTTTACTTGGATCCAACCACACTGCGCCACTTTCGGTTTTACCAAATTTAGTGCCGTCAGATTTGGTGATCAAAGGTAGGGTTAGACCGAAGACCTGCTCACCATTTTGACGGCGAGTAAGGTCAATACCACTAACAATGTTGCCCCATTGGTCATTACCACCGATTTGTAGGCGGCAGCCGCACTGACGGTTTAGTTCTGCGAAGTCGTAAGATTGCAGCAATGCGTAACTAAACTCGGTGAATGAAATGCCTTGGTCTGGACGTTGTAAACGTTGTTTAACAGACTCTCGGCTGATCATGGTATTTACGGAGAAATGCTTACCTATGTCGCGGAAGAAGTCGATCACGTTAATCTGCTTCACCCAATCCGCATTGTTTACCATGATCATTGGCTTGCTGACTTGGTTATTCATCAACTGTTGAATTTGATTCGACAGATCTTGTACCCAGCCCGTTACGGTTTCTTCTGAGTTTAAGCTTCGCTCTGTGGCTTTAAAGCTCGGATCACCAATCATACCGGTCGCACCACCAATCAGAGCGATGGCTTGATGCCCTGCATCTTGAAAGCGCTTGAGCATAATCAGTGGAACTAGGTGGCCGATGTGCAAGCTACCTGCGGTTGGATCGAAACCGCAGTACAAGGTTTGTGGCGTAGAAAGCAGTTGTTGAACTTGGTCTAAATCGCTCGCTTGGGCAATCAAACCGCGAGCTTGTAAATCTTCAATCAGTGTCATCGTCTTATCTTTATCTGGTTTGGTTGTATTCAGATTAAAAGGCGATGCGGAATCGAGATATATCCTTAAAGGGACAGTTTGTTATCTTGATTGGGTGATCAGGTGGTTAAGAAACAACTGAAAGAACTCACTTAACGACGCGACATTCAGCTGCGCGTAGATGCGTTTACGGTGGTTCTTAACCGTGCCCTCAGCCACATCTAGCTGCGTTGCTATCTCTTTGCTGTCATAGCCTTGCGCGATCAATGCCGTGATTTCTTGTTCTCGATTAGTGAGGACAGTTTCACCAAAAGATGCCAGTGCAGACTCAATCGCCGTACGCATTTGCCCTGAATAAGCGTTAGGGCTGAATACTGGTTCGGCGAGTGTAAACTCGGTTTGTTTCCAGTGCTGTTGGCACAAAGACTGGATAATGGCGAAGTAAGATTTAAGCTTGGTGACTTGAGGCTTGGTGAAGCGTTTGTCGTCTTGCATAAATCCAAAGTAGAGCATCACCCAACGCGTTGGTTCGATTTCGATCAGCATGCTGAGTTCATCTTTCCAGCCCGTTTGATGGTAGAACTGCTCACAGTAGGCATGGTAATCGAGATTGTTACGTGCGACGTCTTTGCTTACGACATCTTTGAGCGTAAAAATGCCTTGCTCTTTGCTGGCGTTAAGCTTCTGGTAAAACGGGTCGTTTTGAAAAGAGGTGGTGAGATAACGCTGGAACAAAAGCTCGCGCTCATTCTCAATCGAATCATAAAGATAGATAGGGTGTTTGCCTTCGCGGTAACCGAGGATCACCGCGCAATCAAAACTCAATAACGAAGCTATAACGCGCATCAGTTTGGGCGTAAAGCTTGGTGAGTTGAGGGCAGAAATTGTCTCTGCAAGTTGAGTGTTGAATGCGTCGTTAGGCATGGGAATTCGAGCGTGCGATAAAGGTTGAGATAAGCATAACGCAACAGACCGTGATCCCAAAGTGATCAAAAAAGGGAGCCCTGTGCTCCCCTTAAATAAATCGATGCGTTCTTGAGATTACTGCGAATCGGTCAGCTCTTTGTTGACCCAGTATTTCGAGCCAGAAACGTTCGCATCAACCAACAAGCCTGTGGTGTTGAGCTGATACACCGCCACGCCGCTGTTGAATTGCGCTGTCATCTCTTCGCCATCCTCACCAGCAACTAAAGATGCCTCGCTCGACGCTTCCCAGCCTTCCTCGACAAAGGTGTTGAAGTCTTTTTCTTCCTCAAACAGCACGACTTGTTGGTAGAACTTACCGCCAACACCAAGAGCAACACCCGCACCAAACATGTTCATGTAAGTGCGCTTATCCGTTGACTTGTTGACTGCAACACCAGAGCCGGAGTTAGTGTGGAACATCAGCGACAGTTTGCGTGAATCAAACACAGCATAGCCGTAAGCGTTGTCGTAGAGATCTTTCGCTTCTGGTTTCTCATTGAAGAGTTTTAGTAAGGTGCTATCCGCCATTAAATCAATTGCTTGGCGCGCTTCTTCTGGCGTATCACCTTCCATCAATTCATCAATTTTCTTATCGGCGTCGTCGATCCACTTTTTACTGGTTTCAATACTGGCATCGGTCCATTCACCCGCGGTGTTGATCGCATCTTCAGACCAGTTAGTGAAATCTTGCCAAGCTTGTTTAGAGAACGCCTTGGTGTCATCCCAAGTGTCTTTTGCAGTATCAGAGACGGCGTCACCAAGGTCTGAGAGACTGTTAGAAATGTCGTCCCAATCTGCGTAAGCCGGAGAGGCGAGTAGCGTTAAAGCGGTAACAAGTGCAAGTGACTTTTTCATAGGTCCATTCTTTTATGAAATCAGATTCTTTCATTCTAGGTGAAAAATCTCAGAGGGAAAATTAGCACGCCGTTTAGGTTGGGATTGTCGTCACGAACTCACAGAGCTTTGACATGATAGACAAAGAAAAAGCCCTCAAACCGAGGCTTGAGGGCTTTGCATTGCGAGTTGGAAAGGAGCGTATTACTTGCTCACTTTACCTAGCTTCAACCAAGTATCGATAACCGTATCTGGGTTCAATGACACAGAGCTGATGCCTTGTTCCATCAACCATTCTGCTAGGTCATCGTGGTCTGATGGGCCTTGGCCACAGATACCGACGTATTTGCCAGCTTTGGTTGCCGCATCGATGGCCATTTGCAGCATGGCTTTCACTGCTGGGTTGCGCTCATCAAATAGGTGAGCAACGTCGCCAGAGTCACGGTCTAGACCAAGCGTAAGTTGAGTCATGTCGTTTGAACCGATAGAGAAGCCATCGAAGTACTTCAAGAACTCTTCAGCAAGCACGGCGTTTGACGGTAGCTCACACATCATGATGACTTTCAGACCTTGGTCGCCGCGGCGTAGGTCGAACTTAGCCAGTAGGTCGATAACCGATGCCGCTTCGCTTGGTGTACGTACGAATGGGATCATGATTTCAACGTTCTTCAGACCCATCTCGTTACGAACGCGTTTGATTGCTTGAGTTTCTAGCTCGAAACAGTCTTCAAACACTGGAGAAATGTAGCGAGACGCACCACGGAAGCCGAGCATTGGGTTTTCTTCGTGCGGTTCGTAACCTTTACCGCCCACCAAGTTGCTGTACTCGTTCGATTTGAAATCAGACATACGAACGATCACGCGTTTTGGCCAGAATGCAGACGCGATAGTCGCGATGCCTTCGGTTAGCTTGCTAACGTAGAAATCGATTGGATCTTTGTAGCCACGGATACGCTCAGTGATCTCTGCTTTTAGTTCATCGCTTTGCGCATCAAAGTTCAGCAACGCTTTCGGGTGAATACCAATCATCTTATTGATGATGAATTCAAGACGCGCAAGACCGACACCTTCGTTCGGAATTTGAGCGAAGTCGAATGCACGGTCTGGGTTACCCACGTTCATCATTACTTTGGTTGGAAGCAGCGGAAGCTCATCAACCGCAGAGCGTTTGATTTCGAAATCCAGCTCGCCTTGGTAAACGTAGCCCGTTTCACCTTCAGCACAAGACACTGTTACGGTCTCGCCGTCCGTCAGTTTGCTGGTTGCATCACCACAACCAACGATTGCAGGAATACCAAGCTCACGTGCGATGATCGCTGCGTGGCAAGTACGGCCGCCACGGTTAGTGACAATCGCAGACGCCTTCTTCATCACCGGTTCCCAATCTGGGTCAGTCATGTCTGTCACCAGCACATCACCATCTTGCACCAGTGACATTTGGTCTAGAGAATCGACTAAGCGCACTGGGCCTTTACCGATACGTTGACCAATTGCACGGCCTTCAACCAACACATCTGCTTTGTTGCTTAGCTCGTAACGCTCAATCACGTTTTGCTCGCTTTGAGAGCATACTGTCTCTGGGCGTGCCTGTACGATGTAAAGTTTGCCGTCGATGCCATCTTTTGCCCACTCAATATCCATAGGACGTTTGTAGTGCTTTTCGATGATCATCGCTTGTTTTGCTAGCTCTTTGATCTCTTCATCATTCAGAGAGAAGGCGTTGCGCTCTTCTACTGACGTGTCGATGATCTCAACTTGCTTACCGATTTCTTGACGGTCTGAGTAGATCATTTTGATCTGCTTAGAGCCAAAGGTCTTCTTAACAATTGGGTGTTGACCCGCTTCTAGCATTGGTTTGTGAACGTAGAATTCATCAGGGTTAACCGCACCCTGAACCACCATTTCACCCAAGCCCCAAGAAGAGGTGATGAATACGACTTGGTCGAAGCCAGATTCCGTATCTAGGGTGAACATAACGCCAGAAGAGGCTTTGTCCGAGCGCACCATGCGTTGAATACCTGCCGATAGCGAAATGCCACGGTGGTTAAAGCCTTGGTGTACACGGTATGAAATTGCACGGTCATTGAACAAAGAAGCGTAAACGTGCTTGGTCGCTTCTAATACTGCATCAATGCCTTTTACGTTTAGGAACGTCTCTTGCTGACCAGCAAATGACGCGTCCGGTAGATCCTCTGCAGTTGCAGAAGAGCGAACGGCAACAGAAATCTCAGGATGATTATCTGTCAGTTCTTTGTAGTTATCACGGATATCTTGTTCAAGATCCGCAGGGAATGGCGCTTCTAATACCCATTGACGGATTTTTGCACCTGTCTCACGCAGTGCTTCTACATCCTCAACGTCTAGTTCATCAAGTAGTTGGTGAATGCGTTCATCCAAACCTTCGTGGTCTAGGAATTGATTAAACGCATAAGAGGTGGTCGCAAAACCGTTTGGTACTGATACGCCAACATTGGCTAGGTTAGAAACCATTTCGCCAAGTGAAGCATTCTTACCGCCGACTTTGTCGACATCATCCATGGATAGGCCATTGAACCAGAGGGTGTTCTTTTGCATGTCTTTCTCCAGAAACATTGCAGCAATTGTAGAGGGACTTAAAGGCAAACGATTACGTATTGACTAAAAAAAATTCTCAAGGAATTTTCAAAGCTGTGGGGAACGTAATTGCAAGCCAAATTGATTTATTAATATTATGTAAACCATCCTACTCAAATGAATTTGAAAAAATAAACAAAAATGCAAATAAATAGCCAAAGTCGTGATGTATTCTATGTTTCTGACGGAACAGCCATAACATGTGAGACATTAGGGCATGTTGTTCTGGGTCAGTTTCCTTTCATTGCTAATGAAAAAACCTTTCCTTTTGTCGAAACGCCAGACAAAGTTGCCGATGTTATTAAAGAAATTGAAATTTCCTACCAGCGAGAAGGCGTTAAGCCATTGGTATTCTTCTCAATTGTGGTACCAGAACTTCGTGAATTGCTTCGCAAAGCCCCTGCAAATTGTTATGACGTGTTAGAGAGCATTGTGCAGAAAGTAGGAGACGACATTCAAATGAAGCCACAACCAAAGCTGCAACGTTCACGCAGTGTTGGTAAAGATTCTGATACTTATTTCGACCGAATCGCTGCGATTGAATACACGCTTGCTCATGATGATGGCATCACTTTAAAAGGCTTAGAAGAGGCCGATATTATTTTGCTGGGTGTGTCGAGAAGTGGTAAAACGCCCACCAGTCTATACATGGCGATGCAATTTGGTATGCGCGTAGTGAATTACCCGTTTATTGCCGAAGACGTCAAGATGATGCGTTTATTACCGGAGTTTGAAATCCATCGTCATAAGCTGTTTGGTTTAACCATCAACCCTGAACGATTGAATGAAATCCGCGAGAACCGCTTGTCAGGCAGCGAATACGCCAGCACTGAGCAATGTAAGTTGGAGCTTGATACGGTAGAAGCGCTGTTCAGAAGAGAAGCTATCCCTTACATCAACACGTCATCGCTGTCGGTGGAAGAAATCACCACGCGTATATTAGAAAGAGCAGGAATGAAACGTCGCCTATTTTAAGGACATTTCCGGATATTACTTGAGTACAGAACTTAACAAGGTTCCGATAGCCAATATCGGCACCTTGTTTTCTTACTGGTGTGTCTTTTTATGGAGATCTTGCCTCAATTCATAGCGTTGATACTAAGTAAGCTGGGAGCCTTAACGGGTTTTGATCATTTGTGGTTTGCCTGCAATGAAAGCGATGCCAGTCCATACCAAGGAAATCGCAAATAGGAAAATCAAAGGCTCTTGCCAAGAATGAAAGGATTCATGCAAAAAGCCGAAAATCATCGGGCCGGTGGCGGCAAATAAATACCCGACGCATTGCGCCATACCGGACAGCGCAGCCGCCTGGTGTGCGTCGTGCGTGCGTAAGCCAACAAAAGACAGGCTAAGAATAAACCCGCCACCAAGACTAAACCCGATCGCAATGACCCACACCACAGCAAGCTGAGGCAATAGCATTAACCCGATAAGCCCCAATGCAGCGCAAGCTGAAATCATGCTGCTTAAACCGCGTTTGTCTTTCATTCTGGCCATAAGAGGGATAAGAACCAAAGCAGGAACAGCAGTGGCAAGTTGAAGCACCCCATGTAAGACGCCGGCTTCATTTTCTGAATAACCTTTTTCAAGCAATATGCTTGGTAACCAGCTTACGAAGATGTACATCATAAAAGAATTAAGCGCGAGGTAAGCCGTGACCTGCCATGCTGCGAGTGTGCGCCAAAGGTAATGATGGCCTTCCAATGTGGTGGTATCTGCCGTTGGTCGAGTATGTTGGTGTACTTGCGGTAGCCACAGCACAATCGCAAGAACTGGGAAAATCAAGACGCTAGCCAATGACAATCCCCAGTGTGGGATTTGGTCAATATGCCATTTGGTTGCCCAATCCATGATCGGATACGCTGCGCTTGCACTGAATGTTGATGCGACGCCCATCATCAAGACATACATAGAGGTGAGTGTCGTGACCTTATGAGGAAAATCTCTTTTCAGTAGGCTGGGTAAAAGTACATTTCCAAAAGCAATGCCAATGCCAATCAACAGAGTGCCAAGGTAAAGCATAGTAACTGCCCCAAGTGAGCGTAGGATAATCCCGAAAGAGATAACCACGAGCGCAAACATCAATGCTGGTTCTAGCCCTACTTTACGCGCAACGCCTGACGACACTGGAGAAAATACTGCAAAGGCGATCAAAGGCAAGGTTGTAATAAAGCCAGCGAAAGTGGGGGAAAGTCCTAAGTCTTTAGAGATGAAATCAAGAATGGGACCAACCCCGGTGATTGGTGCTCTTAGCGTGCTCGCGATAAGCATAATGCCAAGAATCAGGAGCAGAGGATGATTGAGCTTTACTTTATTTTTATGTGACATAATGTCGCCTCCTAGATAGTGGCGTCATAGTACGTCTTCGATTAGAATCTGAATTTATTGATATTGACATATTATTGCTAAAAACAGACAAATATGGCGAACCCCCTTCCTAGCTCTTACTTTGACTCCGATGACTATCACCAAAAAGTGGTTGCGCTACGGATGCATGAAATCGAGCAAGATGAAGTGCCTTACCATCAGCATCGCAAGGGGCAATTGATCATGCCTTTGACCGGATTTGTAAAGAGTCAGATAGAAGATGCGATTTGGATGGTGCCAAATCATTGCGCGGTGTGGATTCCGAGCCACATTCCCCACAATAATGATATTGCGGCAAATACTGATATTTGCATGCTGTTTGTCGATCCGGTTATTCAAGGTTTACCCAATAAAACGTGCACCTTATCGGTTTCTCCTTTATTGCGAGAGTTAGTCATAAAGCTTGCCAGCGAAGATAAAGATTATGATGAAGCAGGACGAGTTGGGCGTTTAGCTCAAGTTTTAATCGATGAACTTATTAGCATGCCGACAGAGCGGTTTGATTTTCCAATTCCGAGAGAGCCGAGACTCAATAAATTAGCGTATTGGATGATTGATGATCCGAACAATCAAATACACATTGGTCAATGGGCGAAATCATTGGCGATGAGCGAGCGCACTTTAGCAAGGTTGGTTCAACAAGAATTGAGTATGACGTTTGGCCAATGGCGAGCGCAATTACATGCGATTGTCGCGATACAAAAACTGTCGAAAGGAGAAAGTGTTCAGCGAATTTCCGAAGATTTAGGCTATGAGTCGGTTAGTGCGTTCATCACTTTTTTCAAAAAATTATTAGGTAAACCTCCTGCTCAATACATGAAAGATTTCCGTTGATGTCAGAGAGCAATTCATATCAACGAGATAGTGAGTAAGCCTTGAGGAGGCATAGTATTCGCCCCCTCATTGGTTGCAGATTATGTCATGCTTCTATTGACCTTTTACTTAGGTGATCAGTAAAACTCAAACATCTTTTGCACGGCTTGATAATCTTTAGTTTGTGTCAGAGACAACATCAATAAAATACGAGCTTTCTGCGGGTTCAATGTACCAGATGCAACGAAGCCATATTTGTCGTCGTCTATTTCTGCGTCCAAGGTAGTAGACCCAGTAGGCGTGCGAGAGCTGCGAACAACCATGATGCCATCTTTACTCGCCTTTTCTAACTCATCAAACACGCTATGGTATAAGTTCCCATTGCCCACACCAGCACTGACAATACCATCAAACTTCGCATCAACTAACGCTTTGACTGGCAAATTAGACGCGTTGGCGTAGTTATAAACAATGCCCACTTGAGGCAGTTTATCAAGTTTAGATACGTCAAAAGTGGTTTCAGTAGTGTGTTTGCGCTCTGGACTTCTTTGATATTTCGCGTCGCTGTTATGAATGTAGCCAAGTGGACCAAAGTTCGGTGATTGGAACGTGCTGACCGAAGTGGTGTTGGTCTTAGTGACATCACGGGCATCAAATATGGTGTCGTTCATTGCGACTAAAACACCGCGGCCTTGTGAGTCTTCATCTGTTGCGGTCACAACGGCATTGTAGAGGTTCACTGGGCCGTCTGCGCTCATCGCGGTAGAAGGTCGCATCGCGCCAACGATGACGACGGGTTTGTCGCTTTTTACGGTGAGGTCAAGAAAGTAGGCTGTCTCTTCTAATGTATCCGTACCATGAGTAATGACGATACCGTCGACATCATCTTGCGCGAGCAATTCATTGACGCGCTTCGCTAATTTCAACCATACCTCGTCATTCATATCTTGAGAACCGATACTGACAACCTGCTCACCAGAGATATCTGCAATCTTTGTCATGCTAGGCACCGCGTTGATCAGAGAATCTACTCCGACCTTACCAGCTGTGTAGCTGGATTCAGTGGCTGATTGTCCAGCGCCAGCAATCGTACCACCAGTCGCAAGAATCTTTATATTCGGAAGATCCGACTGAGCAAATGATAAAGAGCTGAAGCACAAACCAAGTGTTATCGCACTGAGGCGGAAAAGATTTTTCTTCATAGGGATCACCTGTTTTTGGGTTAGATGTTGGGGGAAGCGTTATCTATCCTAAAAATAGTACGGTAGATTTTTTGAGCACAACCTCACCAATTTACAGATAAAAATAGTGATCAACCAAGCACTTAAAGAATATCAAATCAGATGGTTAACGTAATCGACGTGCTTGATTAACAAGTGAGCCTTTCCAGTAATCTGGTCAACAATTGATTAATCGTAATTGATTCATTAGTAAATAAAGAAGCGCCGTTGTACCACTGGTCGGGAACAGGAAGTGGTAGAGCAGTTCCGCCTAACCAAAGTTCCGTGTAGTTCTAATGGTCTGTGCTTCAGTTAAATACAGGTTGAAGTTTTTGCAATTGGGATGACTGGCTTGATTGTACGTACTCAAGGAAGTCTTGTTTTGGTATAGGCTTTGAAAAGTAGAACCCCTGAATGTTATAGAACCCAAGCTCATGTAACACTCTCAGTTGAGAAGGATCTTCCACACCTTCGACTATGACCGACATATTTAAGGTTTGCGAAAGAGTATGAATGGCTTCGAGCAAAGGCTGGATGGTATGTCCGTTACTCAAGTTGTTCACAAAGACACGATCGATTTTTATGATATCAAATGGGTACTGAGTGATGAAATCTAAGCCTGAGTAACCGGTACCAAAATCATCAACAGCAATTCGGATACCTAGCCTTGATAGGCGGTCCAAGTGTGCACGCAAGGTCAAGAATTCGTCATCATTGAATATAGCCTCTTCGGTAATTTCAAACACCAAACGTTCACTAACTAGATAGTGATACTTCAATCGAGACTCGACTTCATTAATAAAATCTCCTCGAAGTATCAAAGAGCGACTCACGTTTACACTGATATAGCGCTCACTGAACATGATTTTGTTTTCGCTGATCATGGTGATTGCATTGTCTAAAACCAAGTAAGTGATTTGGTCTATCAAACCGACTTTCTCTGCCAAAGGAATAAAAATACCCGGAGAGATAAACCCTTGTACTGGATCGTTCCAACGGACTAATGATTCTCCACCAATTACAGTTCTATCTCGCTGATCGACAATTGGTTGGTAGTGCACGCTCAAATTACGGCCTTTTATAGCTTGTGTTAGTGAGAATTCTAAACTGTTTTTGGCAAATTTCTTTGATGAGAAAAATAGGTGTATGACCAGAGCACAAGCCATGCCTAATAGTCCGATCCAGAGTTTGCTTGCCAAGTATTGCCAATAAAATGGAAAGCCTATTGTTGAGTAGACGGTAAATGGTAATAGTTTGGATGTGGCTTGCTCTTGCCTAAGTTCATTTTGAGTGATGGTGTTTATCGCCGTTCTATCAATGATGTCGATACGATAATGCATGTCACCAAAGCGGAAGATATCGGCAACCAATATTTGCAAGACTTGTTTTGGAAAGACGACGCTGATACCTCGATCTTTTTGTTCAGTGAAGAAAAGGATCAAGGCTTGATTGTTGGTAAGTGCCCTTTGAGTAAATGATAACGTAGCATGTATGTCGCTATCTCCCAAACGATTCAATATGCTGGAATAGATACGAAAAGAAGGATGTCGTTCACTACTGGTACATAGAGCATTGCCATTCTGATCGAACGTAGAGATATCTTTCGCCATTCCTAAGCTAAAGATGCTTGTTCGTAAGTCATGAATTAGTTCATCGCATGATTTAAGGAAGTACTTGTCATCTAACAAAGGGAGCAATTGCTGCACATTATCGCGCAACTCAGTTTCGATCGCCGAAACTGCTTGTTCTGTGAGCTTTTTATGATGTTGATTTGCTAGGGGGATAAAAGCCAACATTGAAATCGTAAATGATAGTAGGCCAACACCGACCAACTGAAAATTATTATTCCACTTCTTAGACATTGTTTTAAAGAATTGATTGGTCACAGAATTAAATCGTGCAAGCAGGTAATGACATAAAACTATCTTAACCGTCTCAGTTTTAGGATTTGGTCAGCGTAAACTGTGATCGCTATCTTATAAAATATAGCTAAGTTACTATTTTAAAATAAAAAATGTCGATTTCATTCACCTTTCTTTAAAGCTTAATGCATGTGCATGCATGAACGCTTTAGAGCGGTTTTTACCATTTCATTCAGTAGATAATCATCAAAAAATGACTTACACAAAATGCGATGGAAACGCACATTTTTTCACGAGTGCTCTGACAATGTCCTAACGAAAACACAAATAACTTCGATTAATTTAGTCTCGGCAAACGTTTTCGTTGTGTGATATTCCACTATCAAGAGGTTAGAGAAATGATCGCGAAAATTTACTCTGTTAAAGTGACTTGTCCGTGCTGTGGTGAGCTGCATACTCAACAATCGAAAGATTGGTTTATTGACCGAACTACACCGTTCTTAGTTGGGGAGGGATATGACTTCCACTGCGGCTGTGGGCAGGAAGTTGAATTTTCTTTTTTGGCTCAACAACACGGTTCGATTGTCAGGCCGATGAGTGATTTAGGTATTTGATACGAGAAACCTACAAGCATTCTTTTCTGCAACACTGGTTCGATGTATCTAACGATAAATAAGTTAAAAAAAAGCGGCTTTACCCCGGAAAAGATAAAAAGCCGCTTGCTAATATAACCAAGTACTTAATGTGACTTGGATATAGACGTGTTAATCCACGTCTTAACGCATAATCATTTGCTCGCGACCAGGACCAACAGAAACCATTTTCACTGGCACGCCCATTAGTTCTTCAATACGTAGAACGTATTTTTGTGCCGCAACTGGTAGCTCTTCGAATTTACGACAACCAGTAATGTCTTCGCTCCAGCTTTCCATCTTCTCGTAGATTGGTGCTAGAGCAGCCGTTTGAGGCCAAATTGGGTTTTCGCTGTGCTCGCCTTCGTAACCAACACAGATTTTTAGATCTTTAAGACCCGTTAGACAGTCTACTTTGGTCAGAGCGATTTCAGTCGCTGCTTGAAGCTCAACGCCGTTCTTAGTCGCTACTGCATCAAAGTAACCCATGTCACGCGGACGACCTGTTGTCGCGCCAAATTCACCCGCTAGTTCACGGAATGCATCTTGCTCTTCCATTGCAGTGATTAGCGTACCAGTACCTACTGATGAGCTGAACGCTTTTGCTACTGCAATAACACGCTCTGGACGCAGAGCAGGAAGACCACTACCGATACCAGCGTACATAGACACAACGTTTGAAGATGTTGTCCATGGGTACTCACCGTAAACAAGGTCACGGCCCGCACCTAACTGTGCTTCGAACAGTAGAGTTTGGTCTTTTGCTTGCAGCTCTTTTAGTGGCAGCGTTACGTTGCAGATAGCATCACGCCAAGGTTCAGACACTTCTAGCAACCAGTTCGCCATTTCTTCAGCGGTTTGTTCGAATTCGAACGTTGGGTAAAGTGCACGTAGTTGTGGAAGTTTCCAGTCCATCCAGAACTTGATGCGTTCTACTAGAACTTCTGGTTGTTTCAACCAACCAACTAGGATGCCTTTTTTCATCACACGGTCGCCGTATGCAGGTGCAATACCTTGACGAGTTGAACCGTATGCTTTGTCGCCTAAGCGTTGTTCTTCTAGCGTATCTTCTAGTGCGTGTAGAGGTAGGCACAGTGTTGCGCGATCAGAGATGCACATGTTCACTTTAACGCCCGCTTCCGCGACTTCCGCAATCTCCTCAGACAGCGACGCAGGGCTGATAACCATACCCGGACCTAAAACTGCCAAACAGTCAGGGTTGAAAACGCCACTTGGTAGCTGGTGCAGCTTGAACGTGCCTAGGTCGTTAACTACGGTGTGACCCGCGTTGTTACCACCTTGGAAACGAATGCTTGCAGAAGCTTGCTCTGCCAAAAAGTCAACGATGCGGCCTTTGCCTTCATCACCCCAGTTTGCACCCACAACAACGATAGACGACATAATTCATTCTCCAAAAACAGACCGGAAAATCTTAGGATGCTCGCATGAATAAGAGAAATTAATTATACTCATTAACTTGATAAGAAAGTCATATCGGGTAATTTTCTATGTTGGATTTGAACTGGTTACGTACGTTTGTCACCTTGGCAGAAGTAAAACATTTCGGAAAAACAGCGATTGAACTGCACATGACGCAGCCAAATGTCAGTCTTCACATCAAGCAACTAGAACAAGCCACTCGTACCAAGTTGATAGAGCGCAACCCTGTACAACTGACTCAGGCGGGTAAGCGGTTATTAGACACTGCCGAACACATGTTGAATGAGCTGCAAATCTGCCAATCCGATCTCAATGCCATTAATGACTTAACGCAAGGAACGCTCTCGATTGCGGCGAGTGACATTGTCTCGCGTCTGTTACTTATCAAGCCATTCCAGCAGTTCAAAAACGAGTATCCTGGTATCGACTTAGCACTGTTCAACACCACTTCATCGCAAGCGGTGGATTTGGTAAAAAGTGCTCGTGCTGACATCGGTTTTGTTATTGCGCAGAAAGAGAGTCAACCACTGCACTTTACGTCGCTGACCCAGATTCATTGGTGTGCTTTCGGCGATAACATTTTCGATTGGCGAGATAACAGCGAAGAGAACCAAACACTTATCTTGCTCGGTCACGATACCCGAACGCGTGAGTTGATTGACGCGTCTCTGCCAGAGCTAAACCTGCCAAAACATAGAGTCATGGAAGTGGGCAGTGTAGAGGCTCAAATTGATTGGGCAGAAGCCGGATTCGGAACCGCAATTGTGCCGGACTTCTCACTCGATCCTAGATTGAAACTATCAAGAAAAGTGACGCCGTTACCCAGCTTCCCCAACACCGATTTTGGCTATATTGTTCGCCAAAACCAAGTGCTGTCCAAAGCCGCCAAACAGTTATTGAAGTGGGTGGGTGAGAATGTATCTGTGGTGGGGTAAAGCTTAATACAGTTCTTCGAGGTTAAGCACGTTAAGTTCACAAACACTATAGATTTCATTAGTGATGGGTTCCGTTTTTGTTGTCGGATAAGTGAAGACTTTGAGTGGGGTGTCCAAGTTGCAGGTCAAGTTTTCAAGAGAAATGAACAGAAGGGGAGACGGGTGAAATGAATGGACTTTTGATTGCCATATCGTTATCTCATTACCTCGAAATTGGGTGCTGAGATCCAGCTTTACTCGAATATCTTGCAATGACTGATGTTGATGTTTTGAATCTAATAGCACGGCTTCAAAAACAAAGTACCCTTCCGCATTAGATTGTGTCGAGTCAGATACAACACCTTTGAAAACAATCGTCCTTTCGATATTGATGCCCTCAACGGGCTTGCCATTTAAACGCAGATAGCCAGATATATAAGGACTTAAAACACCTTTCATTTTTCATGTCACCTCTTGCTGAAATATAAAAGGTGTCAGAATCTTTAAAGTTTATTGAGCGAGCAAGAATAAACCTTGTATTTTCGACTAAAATCACCACGCTTTGAAAACGATTAAGTTTTCTCGATGAAAAAATGAGGCGAGCTGTTTATCATAGGCAACGAAATTAACCATGCCACTATTGTGATGACTGACAAGATTATCTCCATCCCTCTACCATCTTTGATTCACCGAATTGGTGGTGATCATGCTAAGCGAGCCAAAGCTATCGCCGCAGAGAACAAGTGCGAACTGAAGCGTATTCGACGCTCGCGTAATTGGGAAATTGCAGGGGAGGCTTTGGATTTGAAAGCGTTCCTCGATCATATCAAGGCAGAAGAATCTGAGCCAATGCAATTTGTGATCAACAAAATGGAAGTTGGTCTTGCCAAGCACAGCGATAAGCTTGAACCTTTGGAAGCCAAGCTGATTCGATTCGTCTTGGAGAATCCAAACATTACTTTGGCGGAGCTAATGTCGGAAACCAACTGTACCATCGCCCAAGCTCGAACGGCGCGTTTCGATGCTGAGATGCTATAAACCTGAAAGTTTCTTCTCCTATTCCCTGTCTATATAGGTAAGCGATTGATTATCAAACATCGGATATTGTAGAGAGGGAAGGTTATGAAGCTGATATTGAAACTGTTGAGCGTATTCTTCATTTGGGGGAGTTTGACGCTTCCTGCTTTCGCTCTTGATCCTGTTTATAGCGACTTTCTCGGTAAAGCGATTCGTGGCTATGACCCTGTCGCCTACTTCACTCAATCAAAACCAGTCAAAGGTGACAGCGACTTTACTTACCGTTGGAATGATGCCAAATGGTACTTTTCATCGGCTGAAAATCGAGATGCATTCGTGAAAAATCCTGAGAAATTTGCACCGCAATATGGCGGCTATTGTGCTTGGGCAGTGAGCAAAGGCTATACCGCTAAGATAGATCCTAATGCGTGGAACATTCACGATGGAAAGCTCTACCTAAACTACAGCAAATCCGTTCAAGCCTCTTGGCAACAGGACATTCCGGGCAACATTGCGAGCGGGGATAAAAACTGGCCGAAGTTACTCGCAGAATAACGAAGTCTAACAAGATAAAAGGTCGCTATTACAGCGACCTTTTTCAATTTTGGTTCCATGAAATGGAGCATTACCACATCAGATCGTCTGGTACGACGAAATCTGCGTACGGGTCATCTTCTGCAGGGATATCCGCTTCTGGTTCTTTCTGTTCGATGATCACAGACTCGTCACGTTGAGCAATCTTGTTCGCAACAGGACGAGGAATGACCACATAGCTTTCACCAACGATGGCGATTGCCAAGATGCCTTTGATCAACTGATCACGGACAAGTGAATCGACATAGAGAGATTTCACTAGCGTGCCGTGAGTGAAATTGTATTTGATGTCACCATCTTTCAAATCAAGCTTGTTCATTTCGATTAGCTGAATGATTTGCGCTTTAACTTCTTTGCTCAAACGCTCGTTGTTTTGCTGCTCGCTAAGTTGCTTGTCACGTTCTAACTGCTGACGTTTGTTCTCTTCAACCGCCGCTTTTACTTCGCGGGCTTGAACGCGTGATTTTTTAGAGCCTTTCTTAGCTTTCTTCAGTTTTTTCTCGTTAACCAAGCCTGCTTTTAGCATCTGCTCTTGAAGGGTAAGTTTTGCCATGTTCTATCCGGTTAGTGCGCAATTTTGTGCATTTTAACCAGTCAGAAGACGCAAAGGAAGAGGGGGAAGTCCTTCTCATTGATATTGAGTTCGCTAAGGTAAGGAGAACAATGGAAATGAGCAATGGTTAAAATATAGAACTTGATTCGATAAAAAATAGTAAAAATAAAGAGACTATCATTCTGTAATATAATTTAGTAATTATTAGATAATTCCAACGGCCTTTACTTTAGTGTGCTTATTGTTATTTATTCTTCGATTTATTGTGAGGCTGATAATATTAGTAATCATTGATGTAGTTGATTTTTATTTTATTGATTTTAATTTTGTCGATGTCAGTCACAAAAAAAAGGCAGAGGAAAAAAACTCAATTTATGATCCTTTACCATAACTCGATAACCCTCACCGTTGAAATCTATTATTTGTAATGATCGATATATTGCTGTCCTTTCCGACCAATGTGTTCTTTGTGCCGTTTGTTTTTCTTCTTTTGATTATGTGCATTGATCTCATCTTTAATGTTGTAGATGTGGCGGTCGCAGATATCGATTTATTTGAATCGGGAAATCTATTTAGTGGTGGGCTCTTATTGCCCCCGATATTATCTAAAGTCCCACTAGCGGTGGGCCTGTGCGTGAGTTTCTTCTTTGCCACTATTCTGTCTTTCTATTTTTCTTCTTTTATAGATCAATACATTAGCACTACTACAGCGATGATTGCGAAAGTCGTTTCTATACCTGTTAACTTCTATTTGTCTTTGTATATTAGTGCCAAGCTATTAAGCCCATTAGCGCCACTCTTTGATAAGAGTAAGGCGTTTGCAAAGGTCGATTTTGTAGGGATGAAAGCAAAGGTGCACAGTGGTGAAGTGAATGCTCAGCGCGGTGAAATTATTGTCCATCATAATGGCAGTGAATTCTTACTGGATGCCCGAATATTAGAGTCGGATGCACCCATTGAATATGGCAACGATGTCGTAATCGTTTCTCTAAATAAACAAAAAAAATATTACATTATTAATCAGTAGCTAGAAAATTAAGGAGCAGCTATGCAGATTTCTCCAAGTCTGATATTCCTTGGAATTGGTATCGGGATTTTTTTGATTATTCTTGTGTTTCTTACCACCCGATATAAAAAAGTTCGAGGTGAAGGCGACGCGCTTATTGTAAACGGACTGCATGCTACTCGCGCTTCTTTAACTGGTACTTTTGTATGGCCAGTGATCAATAAATTTGAGTTCATGGATATTACTCGTAAAAAAATCTCTGTCGTTAGAAGTGGTCGTAAAGACCAAGAAGGCGAAGAATATGAGGGCCTGCATTGCCGAGATAATATTCGTGCGGACCTTAAAGTCGATTTCTATATCGGTGTGAATCATGAAGAAGAAGACATTGTTCGTGTTGCTAAACTCTTTACTGCTCATGATGCCTCTAACCTAGACCGCCTAAAAGAGCACTTCCAACCTAAGTTTTCTGAAGCTCTTAAAACGGCGGTAAAACAGTTTGAATTCGAAGAGCTGTTAACTAATCGTCGTGCGTTTCGTGATGCCGTTGTTGATGTAATCGGTAGCGAAATGGATGGTTTTAAAATCTATGATGTTGTGATCGATAAAGTCGACCAAACGGCTTTAGATGCGCACAGCCCAGGCAACATTCTCGACGTAGAAGGCATTCGTAAAATCTCTGCTATTACCGCGCAAAAGAACACGGAAACTAACGCGATTCGTCAGGATGAGCAAACGACTATCAAGAAGAAAAACGTTGAGGCCGAAGCGAATCGTCTCCAGCTTGATAAACAAGAGAAAGAGAGCATAGCTCGTACTCAGCGTGAAATCGATATTATCAAAGCGCAAGAAGAGGCGTTGGCCGCTGAAAAACGTGAAGAATATGAGCGAATTACTAAGCTAGCTGAACTTGAAACCGAGGAAGAAGTTGCTAAGAAACGCGAAAGTGTCGAGATGGAAGTCGAAATGACACGTATTGCAAACCAGCGCCAAGTGGCAATTCAACAAGAAGAGCTCAATCGTTCCGTCGAGACTGAACGAGTTCGCACCTCAGCGGAAGTCGCTGAAAAAGAAATGCAGAAAGAGACGACGGTCGAAGAAGCGATGAAGTCTGTCGCAGAGACTCGTTCTCAGCGCGTTGAAATCGAACGTAAGATTGCGCGCGAAGAGGAAGAAACGGAAAACTTGCGCGTGAATGAGCGTGTAAACCGTGAAAAACGCATCAAGCTGACGGAAGCAGAAGCGGTTGCGGAATCTGCTCAGATCGAACTATTGGTTGCAGCTCGTGCAGAGAAAGACGCAGCTCGTGAACGTTCTGAACGTATCTTGATCGAAAACGAAGCTGAGATGAAAGTGAAGACTCGTGACGCGGAAAATGAGTTGGCAGTGAAGACTCGCCAAGCTGAAGCGGAACAGGTGGTCACAACCAAACGTGCGGAAGCAGAATTTGTGGCGAAAGATCGTGAAGCCGCAGCGAAAGAGCGCATGGCACAAGCAGAGAAAGAGTTGATTAGTGCAACAGGTCTTGCTGAAGTGGAAGTAGAGCGTGAGCGTGCGCTTGCGATAAAAGAGACGGGTGAAGCAGAAGCTTACACCTTGCAAAGTGCCGGTGAAGCCGAAGCTCAAGCCCTACGTGCTAAAGGCCTGGCAGAAGCTGAAGCTCAGACAGCTCGTTTCGAGGCGGCTCAGCAATATGATGATCACACACGTGAACACGACAAGTGGGTGATGCAGTTACAGCAAGAGAAAGACCTTGAATTGGCGCGTATTGATGCTCAGAAGACTGTGGTCGGAGCGAATGCTCAAGCCTTGGGCGAGGCGCTATCGAAGGCAGATATCCGTTTGTTTGGTGGTGAAGGGATGGAGCAAATCCGCCGCACTATCATGGATGCTGCTGTCGTTGATGCGAAGTTTAACGAATCAGAGGTTCTTAACCCACTGGTCTCAGATTACGTAAATGGCAACCGTAGCTTGCCGCAAGACATCAAAGACGTGTTAGAGAGTACGGAACTGAAAAGTAGTGATTTGAGTAACGTTGCTTTAGCGGGTTTGCTGAATTCACAAGGTGGCGCCGCGGAGCTGATGAAGAAAATTCAAAGCTCATTAGACACAACAACCAGCGATAAATCTTAACCTTTCATTCTCTCTAAAAAATCCCGCTTCATCGTAAGCGGGATTTATAGGTATTAGCATGTCAGATATGACTCAAAAAGCGGTGAGTGATGCTGGTGCATACGATGTTTTAAAGACGCGTTTGTTGCAGCAAGGCAGCCAGCTAAAGTCTCTCTCCCAATCCTTCAATCAGCAACGTCAAGAAACGTTTGGCGGTCAAGATTTCAAGTTGATCGGCAAGGTCAATGTTCAAACCGATGCCAAGTGTATTCCGATCGACATGGCTCAGGTAAACCAGCATTTACTGTTCGGTTATCATGTCCAAGTCGGGATGAAAGCGACCCCTTCGTTAGATGATGTCTTCGGGCTTTATCAGCTTCACGAAAATGAAGGTACGTTTCGTGTAGAACGCCTTCCACTTGAATCCAGTTTTTTATCGGATTCTCGTTTTACCCATGAATTGACGGAACTGTTTACTTACTACCGAGACGCGAGGCTTTCTCAAATTTCTCGTCAAGAAAGCACGCTTTACCTCGCCTTCCAAATCGGAATGCGCCCGGAAGACAGGAAAGTATTTCGTTTTCAGATCAACGCCCACTCTATGGAGTACATTGATTCTTTGGGGCAAAACGCGCTAACCAGTGTTCCTCAACATGATTTTGATTGGATCCCAACAACGCGAGATGATCATGTGCTTGGCGATCATCCGCATGTATCTATTCAAGATAAGCTGTTTGTTGAATGTGTGGGTGGGGACTTAACCATCAAGGTGGAAGACAACACCAAAGATGGCAAAGGTATCTACAGAGAGGACGTTGAAGATCCTCACCAAAGCGTTGCTGATGCACAGATCGACTACGCGTTTGTCGGAGACTTAATCGCGCTTCGAGTAAAGCCAAACCGAGAAAAACACGCTCGATACTTCCTCTACAATTCAGTGAATCAGTCCGTTGTAAGGGCTGATGCATTAAGGGCAAGTGCAAAAACGTTACCTGAAGATCATGGTGTGCTTTACGCTAATGGTTATGTTTTATCAAATGGCGAAGACAAACAGTTCGCCTTTGAAGCTGACCAGCTCAAGTTTTTCCAACAGATCACGTCACCGAATGGTGAAGACATTCTTTATATCTTTTTCAACGCCGTTGAAGGTTATTACATCGCCTACACCTACAACTTGATTGAAAAGAAATTTGAAGCGCCAATGGAAAGCCACGGTTACAGCTTATACCCAGATGGCCGCTGGTTAGTGTTTCAACTGTCAGAAAATGAAGAGGCGTCTACCATCCACCCAATGAGAATTTGGGATACGCCATTTTCTACACCAGAGCACTATGCGAAGGTCAATGCGCAAACTCAAGGCAGCAGTCCACTGTTCAATCTTGGTAATACTGAGCTAGTGCGAGCACTGTCTTCTGTACTTTCGATTTGCCAATTAGCACAGAGTGAAGAGGTGACTCAAGCGGCCTATGAGGTACTGATAAAGCAGTGTCGTTCAACGCTCGATCACTACACCTGGCTCAATCATGATTACGCTTGTGGAATAGGCAGTGCGATCAATGAACTCATGGGGACTACCGATAAGATCATCGATGAGTTTGCCAAAGTTCAACAGCTACAAAAACATGCAGCAAGCAGTCTTGATGAGCAAAAATCTGCGGTTTCCGAGCTTATCGGGAAAATCAAACTGGCACCCAAAGAGCAAGCGAACACGCTACTGAGTTTACTTAGTGAGGTAAAAGGGCAAGTTGGCGTGACTATGTCGCTCCGTCAGCAGCATTATATTGATGAGGTTCAAGTCGACCGTTTGCTTGAAGAATTACAGGCACAGCGTGAGTCACTTAACCTACACTTGCTCACTCTTCTTCAGGACGAAAAAGCGTATGTCCCGTTCAAGAAGCAAATTCAGAAAATCGAGTTACAACTCGAAGAAGTGAGCAAAACGGCGGAGATTCAGAAACTAAGCGAAGAAGTTGAAACACTTCGTCATGAGCTTCAAATAGTGACGGAAGAAGTTACAGACATCGAAACCGAAGACCCGACACAAGCAACTCGGATCTTAGACCTCACGACAGAAGTAACGTCGCTGCTTAACACTGTTTCAGCCAAGCTAAGAGCAAAATCTCAAGGCTTACAAAGCGAAGAAGCTCAAGCGGAATTTAGTGCTCAATTTAAGCTACTCAGCCAGTCGGTGAGTAGTGCAATGGAGCAAGCGTTAACGCCAGATGATTGTGATACCCAGCTTGCCAAGCTCGTTGGGCAACTGGATAAGTTAGAGTCGCGTTTTGCAGATTTTGACCAGTTTTTGACCGAAATATATTCAAAGCGTGATGAGATCCAATCGACACTGGATAACCACAAGCAACAGCTCATAGCGGGTCAACAACGTCGAGTTCAAAACTTGCTCCAAGCGGCGAATGTCACTATGAGCAGCGTAGAAAAGCGCGTTGAACGATTTGATGATGTCGCAGGGCTAAATAGCTACTTTGCTACTGATGCAATGGTACTTAAGCTACAACAGTTGTCTCAGACTATTCGTGAGCTTGGCGACAGTGTGAAAGCTGACAGTGTTGACGCAAAATTGAAATCGCTTCAAGACCAATCTTTGCGTGCGCTACGTGATAACCAAGACATCTTCGAGAAAGGTGGAACCGTTCTGCGTTTGGGCAAGCATAGGTTCAGTGTGAACCAGCAACCACTTGACCTTAGTTTGGTCGATCAAAGTGGTGAATTGGCGTTACACATTTCCGGTACGGATTTTTACCAAGCAGTTGAAGATAAAGCATTCCTCGACTTGCAAACCGTTTCTCGTTTAGACGTAGCCTCAGAAAGTGAAGATGTCTATCGAGCGGAATATCTGGCGTATTTGATCTTGCATCAAGCTTCTATCAATCAAGATGGGCAGAGCCTAGAAACGCTTTATGAAGCTTTGAAAGAAGATAAGTTGAATGAACTCGTTCAACGCTTTGCGGCGCCACGTTATCGAGAAGGGTATGTCAAAGGTATCCACGATCATGATGCGGTTAACATTTTACATAAAGTGCTGCCTGTTTATCAGCAAGCGGGGTTACTGCGTTACAGCCAAACCGCGCGCTCGAAAGCCATCTTATGGTTATTAGAGCAAGATGCTGAAAAAATAAAGTATTATCAACAACAGGCGCAAAACGCGAAGTTATTACGAGAGCATTTAAATGCATCGCAAGCGTATCAAGAGCTGCAAAAACAACTGGTTGATTCCCTAAATGATCAACATGAAGCCGCTGACTACCTTGCGCAGCTATTGAGTGAGCAAGATTGGCAAATTGAAGTGAGCCAGGATTCTCTTTCTCTCTGTGAAGATTATTTGCAATTCAGACGCAGCTTAGGCTGGCAACCTCAACCGCTAAGTTTTACTGAATCATTTAACGATCACCACCAGTGGCTCAGTGCGTACACTACGAAAAAGCAATACGGTCAGGCATTCGCATGCGAAGCGGCGACGGTTGCTGTGGTGAATACCTTGTCAGAGAAAAGGCTAGCCAGTGTCGACTTTTCATTGGTGTGTCATGTCGAAGGATTACTGGGAGAGCACACTCGAATTAGCAAAGGCAGTTTAGCGCTCGTATTGGATGATTTTATTCAAAGAAACGAACATCACCGAAGCTCTGTGGTTCCGAGCTTTGAAGCTTATCTATCTCAGCGCACTCAGTTGTTGAGTTCTGCTAAAGAAGATTTCCGTCTTAGTGAGTTTAAACCTCGCCCATTAACGTCATTTGTGCGCAACAAGCTGATCAGTGAGAGTTACTTACCTCTTATTGGCGACAACTTTGCTAAGCAAATGGGCACGTTAGGCGATAAAAAGCGTACTGACTTGATGGGGATGCTACTTCTTATCTCTCCGCCTGGTTACGGTAAAACGACGTTAATTGAGTATGTTGCACACAAATTAGGTTTGGTGTTTATGAAGATCAATGGCCCATCCATCGGTCATCAAGCGACATCCCTCGATCCAGCCGACGCCCCTGATCAAAATGCGGCGCGTGAAATTGAAAAAATTAACCTTGCGTTCGAGATGGGCAACAATGTGTTGCTGTACTTGGATGATATTCAACATACTCATCCTGAATTTTTACAGAAATTCATCTCACTCTGTGACGGTACTCGCCGCATAGAAGGTACATGGAAAGGGAAAACGAAAACCTACGACATGCGTGGCAAAAAGTTTGCTGTCGTCATGGCGGGTAACCCGTACACCGAGAGTGGTGAAGCGTTCCGAATCCCAGATATGTTGGCTAACCGTGCGGACATCTACAACCTCGGTGACATGCTGTCTGACCAAAAATCGATCTTCGACTTAAGCTTTATCGAAAACTCGCTCACCTCCAACAATGTTCTTGCGCCTTTAGCAACGCGAGATCTGCATGATTTGTACCGCTTTGTCAGAATGGCAGAGGGAGAAAATATCGCCCTGAGTGAGATGAGCCATTCGTACTCAGCAATCGAATCTGGCGAGATCGTGACAACCCTACAAAAACTGGTCATGGCTCAGCAAATTGTGCTGAAGGTGAATCAGCAGTACATCAAGTCAGCCGCAACAGCGGATCAGTATCGTGTCGAACCACCATTCAAGCTGCAAGGCTCGTATCGAAACATGAATAAACTGGCGGAGAAAATCTCGTCAGTGATGACCGACCAAGAGATGAACACGCTGCTTCAAGATCACTATCAGGGTGAAGCGCAAACGCTGGCTGCGGGCACTGAAGAGAACCTACTTAAGCTTGCAGAGCTACGTGGTGACATGACGGATGAACAGCGAGCTCGTTGGTCTGAAATCAAAGAAGGGTATCAGCGTCAGCAAATGATGGGTGATTCCGAAGACAGAGCCGGACAGGTGGTGCAGCAACTTGCCATGCTGAATCAGCACGTTGCTCGCTTTGGTAACCATGAACAGGAGGGCAACTAAATGAATCGACAGAAATGGTCTGCATGGTTGGAGGCCTCGATACAAGATTACCGCCTAGATGATAGTGAGCGAAGAGAGCTCCAATCGGAGCTGCAGGATTCGGTATTAAGTCATGAAGACCGTTCGTACCTGCGGAATTTGAGCTTTAAGCTTGTACAACAAGAAATACAAAACCAAGGTGATGCAGCCGCTTTGGTTCGCTGGTTAGAGCGAGTAGTCAAAGTCTTAGACAATGTAATGAGTGCGAATTCGGCAGATACCGCGTCGAGTTGGTTTTCACCGGGTAGAGCGTGCGCATCCGGCATTATTGAACAGCTGAAACTGGCCCGTCATTCAGTGGATATCTGCGTTTTCACGATTGCAGATAATGACTTAACCGATCAGATCCTCGCCGCGCATAAAAGAGGCGTGGCGGTCCGAATCGTGACCGACAACGACAAAATGTACGATAAAGGCAGTGATGTTGAATATCTTGCAGCACAAGGTGTGGCGGTTAAAATTGATACCACTCGATATCATATGCACCATAAGTTCGCGATATTCGACCAACAGCGGTTGATCAATGGCAGCTTTAACTGGACACGCAGTGCTTCTAAATACAATCAGGAAGATATTACGCTTACCGACGATCGCAGGTTTGTTTCTGCGTTCTCAAGACAATTTGAAACGTTATGGCAAAAGTTCCCTTGTCATAAGCCGTCATAAATATAGGGAGATCCCATGACCGAATTGATGAATTCTGAACATCAGGTACTTGAGGTGGACGCTACTCCTCAAATCGTCGCGCTAGCAGAGCAATTTGATGCGTTTGACAGTGTAGCGACGATCACTTTTGGTAAAGAAGCACTAGAAAAAATCACCGCTTTCTCTGACGAAGTCTTAGAGCAAGTCCGTGTTCGCGACAGCGGTGAGGCGGGCGATATTTTGCATGCAATGGTATCGTCCATGGACAGCGCTGAATTCTCAAATCTAGGCAAAACCAGCTTGTTATCGAGACTTCCTCTAGTCGGTGAGCTTTTTGATTCATTCAAAAAATTCTCGGCAAGTTTTGATTCAGTGAAAAGCCAATTGGAACAGCTTTCAGGGCGTTTAGAAGCACAAGAGATGAAGTTGGCTCATGATATTACCCAGCTCGATACGCTCTATGATCATAACTTAGATCTGCTTGGCGGATTAGAGCAGTACATCGCCGCTGGTAGGTATAAGTTAAATCAACTTACTCAGAATGTGTTACCAAACTTGCTGGCACAATCTGAGCAAAGTGGCGACGCGTTGGATGCCCAGAAATATCGGGATGCGACCCAAGCTGTTGCGCGTTTAGAAAAGCGCGTGCATAACCTTGAGCTTACTCGCCTTGCTGCCATCCAAACTGCGCCCCAGATTCGATTGTCTCAAGAAGGCAATAAAATGCTGATGGAAGACATTCAAGATATCGTTCACAACACCTTCCCATTGTGGAAGCGCCAATTCTTGATTGCGATTTCCAATTACGAAAAAGAGAAAGCGTTAAAGGTAACGCGCGCGGTGAAGGATTACACCAATAAGCAATATGTGCAAAACGCGGAGAAACTGAAGGCGTTAGAAGAACAAATTGCAGAAAACTACCAGCGTGGCATTCTCGATCTCGATTCTCTAGAGACCGTGAATCAACTGACGATAGAAACGTTGAACAATACACTATCTCGAGTGAAGGAAGGCAGAGCGCAACGCGAGCAGGCTCAGCAAGTGATTGAGCGAGCAGAGGCGGAACTTAAACAAGCGCTTCAGCAAACCTTGTAAGGTGAATCATCGAGAAATCACTCCCTTACTTATTTTTTATCTACTTGTAACTAGTAATAGAAAATAGGGAGTGATTTTTTTGGTAAAAGAGACAGCGTGGTTTCATGCCGAGTTTACAGAACCACATCAGCGGTGATTGCGCTTACATGTGACCAGAACCGTGGAACATGCCACCGAACATTCCGCCAAATATCATCCCTAAAATGCTGAAGATGATCCCTAGAATGATCATCGCCGGGATTGAAGCGATAGCGAACTTGACCATAAAGATCACCATCGACATAAATGGCATCTTAATATCAACAACGGTGACTTCTTGTTTTGTAGTTTCATCAGACACGAGCGTTCTCCTAAATTTGCATTCTGAATATGCAGCCAGTTTATTACATTCAAACTTAAGAAAACGTTGAGCTGTGTTGCGCTTTTCCCTTTATGGGATAGCAACTGATTAATCTGAGAAATACGGCACGCTATGAATCGCTATCAGAAGCGGGTAAAACCTCTCAACCAAGCGCCGGATAATCGGTATAGCCGTGTTCATTACCACCAAAGAGTGTGGAGCCATCCAGTTCTGCCAGAGGTTGTTGGTGCTGTAAGCGCGCCACCAAATCTGGGTTAGACACAAACGGGCGTCCAAACGCGACTAAATCCGCATAGCCTTTCTCAATCACCTCGTCAGCACGCTCTTGGGTGTAACTGCCAGCGACGATAATCGTATTGGTGAAGTATTCGCGCAGTTCGATGCGGAAGCTTTCTGGAATCACTGGTGCGTCGTCCCAATCCGCTTCAGACAGGTGCAAGTACGCAATATCACGAGCTTGAAGTTGTTTCGATGCATCGAGGATGGTTGGCACAATGTCTGGACAGTTCATGTCCTTGAAAGTGATGAATGGCGCGAGTCGTACTCCCACTTTGTTGGCACCGATGGCTTCGCTCACCGCATCGACCACTTCTAATAAAAAGCGAAGTCGGTTTTCGCGAGTACCGCCGTAGTTGTCGGTTCTGTGGTTTGAATTAGTACGTAGGAACTGGTCAATCAGGTAACCATTACCGCCGTGGATTTCGACGCCATCGAAGCCTGCTTCAATCGCACGTTTCGCGGCATAGGCAAAATCATTTACAACACGGTCAATATCCGCTTGAGTCATGGCTCGAGGCTCTACACAATCGACCATGTTGCCATTGCCTTGCTCGTCGGCAATCCATACTTGGGTTTCTACTGGCTTTAGTGTTGATGGGGCAATAGGCTGTTCGCCTTTTTGAAATGTAGGGTGTGATACACGGCCAACATGCCATAACTGACAAAACATCGCTGCACCTTGCTCTTTTGCTGCTTGAGCGACGGTTTTCCAGCCTGCCACTTGTTCATCAGTGTAGACGCCTGGTGTGAACGAGTAACCCTGCGAATCGTCTGAAATCTGGGTGGCTTCAGAGATGATTAAGCCTGCGGTTGCGCGCTGCTTGTAGTAAGTCGCCATCATTTGGTTTGGAATGTTGCCCGGTTGGCTGGTGCGCGCTCTGGTCATTGGAGCCATGACGACGCGGTTTTGTAGATCCAGTTGTTTTAGTTGTGCTGGTTCAAATAGCTTGCTCATGATCGATTCCTTACTTAAGTAGTGGCACTTGGGTTTTGTTGCTTACCGATTCCATCCAATCTTTCACGGTGTTGTCCCATTGGATTTCCGCGGCACTGAAGAACCCGCGCAAAATAGAAAATAAGATCGCTTCGTCTACCAACGTCACATGCTGGTAGGAATCGAGATTCAACACACTTTTCGCACGTTCAATGAGCGCTTCGACCTCTTTGGCAATGTTTGGTGTGTCTTGCAAAAGTGCATCAAAATTGAGTGCATCCGTTTCCTTTTTTGCGCGCCAAGCGAGCTGTGCAGACTGAGTGGCAAACTCTGGTAAATCCATGTTTGACCAACGTGGGTAACCCACTTTCTGCAGTGGAAGAAACGCGATTTTTTGCCAATCTAGCGCTTGTTGAGATGGTTGGCTTGTTTCACTTGATGTTGCCAGTTCAAGGAAGTAAGCGATGATATCTAGACTTTCTGCCATCGCTTCACCGTTGTCTTTGATAAGAAGAGGTACTTGTTTGGTTCCAATCAGGTCTGTTGTGGTTTTGTCGTCGTCATAAGCAATATTGATGACGTCGAGTTGGATATTCAGCATGCCAGCAACGTAGCGGACGCGAGCACTGAATGGGCAATGTTCGTAAATGTAGAGTTTCATAGTGTTTTCCTAGTGATTTAATTGGGTAGCCCCGCCTTTTCGGGAGGCGTTAAGTCAGGGCTACCAGTAGGGATGAAATTAGTTGTTGAAGCTTGGTGTTAGCTCAGTTTGTTTGCTTTCTTTGCGGTTCGCCTTGGCGATGAATAGCAGACCAATCAGTGGAACAATGATGGCTGCGTAAGGGATCATGCCTGCGCCCATTTGGCTATCGAGCACCATGCCGCCTAAGAAACCGCCAAAGGCATTGGCTAAGTTGAACGCAGAGATGTTTGCTGTCGCCGCTAATTCTTGACCTTCACCACCGTGGTTCATTACTCGAAGCTGCATTGCTGGCACGTTAGCGAATGACGCAATACCAAATACAAAGGCGGTGGCAATAAACAGAACTTTGCTGTCGACAGCTAGGCCGACCAGTACCAGTGACACAATCATCGCGATAGCCCAGAACATGGACGCTTTTTGTAGGTTTTTATCTGATGAGCGACCACCCATGGTGTTGCCGACAATCAGACCGACGCCA
Source organism: Vibrio sp. 10N.222.52.B12 (assembly GCF_002875385.1). Classification (NCBI taxonomy): domain Bacteria; kingdom Pseudomonadati; phylum Pseudomonadota; class Gammaproteobacteria; order Vibrionales; family Vibrionaceae; genus Vibrio; species Vibrio sp. 10N.222.52.B12. Next base: position 33,426 of record NZ_MDAW01000105.1, read on the forward strand.
ACGATAACCAAAATCCAAGTCACGGCACTTTCACCAAAGCCAGTGATGTGCATGGCGATAGGGGCGATGTAGCCATACAAAGTCATAAACCCCGACCAAGCAAATACGGTGATCGCAAGGCTAATAAGTAGCATTGGGTTTTTGAACGCAGCCAATTGCGCTTTGACATCTTTTGCTTCGCCATGACCCGTCGATTTGATCACTGAAGTGATGAAGAACAGAGCCACTAAACCAAAAGCGGCAACGGTTAAGAAAGTGGTGTGCCAGCCGAATTGCAAGTCAATCCAAGTACCGCCAGGCACACCTAAAACGTTAGCCAGTGTTAGGCCTGCGAACATCTGTCCGACCGCACGACCTGCCATTTTTTCTGAAACCAAATTGGTCGCGACCACGGCTCCGATGCCGTAGAAAGGACCTTGAACCAAGCCTGTGATCACTCGGCTGACCATCAACACAAAGTAGTTCGGTGCGAAAGCGGACAATACGTTGCCGAGAATAAACAGCACCATTAGCCCAGCCAGTACGGCTTTCTTGTTAAAGCGCGCTAAGTAAATCGTAAGTAGCGGGCCGCCAAACACAATGGCAAGCGCGTAGGCACTGATTAGGTAACCCGCTTGCCCTTCCGTGATGGACAAAGAGTTGGCGACTTGAGGAAGGATTCCTGCAATAACAAATTCCGCGGTACCGATAGCAAAAGCTGCAAGCGTTAGGATCCATACCTGCAGTGGCATTTTTTCTTTATTCATGGGGAAGTCTCTTTTTTTATTTCGTTTGAACCCATTGGTGCCATGCTTTTGTATTGCTCTGGCACCTTGTTTTTATTTGCGGTTAGCTAAGCGTGCGTTGTTAGCCAAGCAGTCCGCCACCATCAACATCAATCACAGCGCCTGTCATGTAGCTGTTTTCAATCAGAAGTAAGTAAGCTTTTGCAACGTCACTGGCTTCGCCAACTTTGCCTACAGGTAAGCTATTTTGTGTGCGTTGGTACATGGCATTTCTATCGTCTTCGTTCATGCCTTGATACGCCTCAGTTCTAGTCAAACCTGGACTGACCGCATTTACTCGGATAGGAGCCAACTCTTTCGCCAGTACTTTCGTGGTCGCTTCAATGGCCGCGTTGATGGCAGTTTTGACGTAGGTGTTAACAACAACTTTGCGCGATAACATGCCAGACGTTAGCGTGATTGAGCCGCCTTTCTTGATGTAGCGTGCTCCATGTTTCGCCGCGTTGATTGCGCCCCAAAATTTGGTATCGAACGCGTATTTTGCTTGGGAAACTTCTACATCCACCACTTTGCCTGCCGGAGCATAAGAGCCTGCTGTGACGATCAGGTGGTCAAAAGCACCAATGGTTTCGAAGTAGTGGTAAACCGACTGTTCATCGCTGATGTCTAACCCTGTTTTGCGGCTTGCTACGTGGACAACCGCATTCTCGCTTGCAAGTTGTTGGTTAAGTTCAGCACCAATACCTGATGTGCCACCGAGTACGACGTAAACGGTTTTTTCTGTTTTCATGATTTGTTTCTCCAATCTCGTTTCGTTGGAGCCAGTATATTGATTGGAAGAAAATTGATAATTGGGTAATATTTGAATTTATTATTCAGCTCAGTCGAATAATGAGTTTTTAGGAGGGAATGTGGACAAGTTTTCGGATATGACGCTGTTTGCCAGCATAGTGAAGAACCAAGGGCTGGCTGCGGCTGGCAGAGAGCTCGGCTTATCGCCAGCAACAGTAACGGCAAGATTGCAGTCGCTGGAAGACCGTTATGGGGTGAAATTACTTAATCGCAGTACAAGGCATATTTCACTGACGGACTCTGGCGCTATGTACCATCAGGCATGCTTGGAAATCATCGACAGCGTCAAAGAGACGGAGAACTTACTCCAAAATGGCACCAAAGAAGTGCGCGGCACACTTAAAATCTCGGCTCCTCGTGATATTGGTAAGCAATATATTTCGCCAATACTGTCGGAATTTAGTCAGCTCTATCCAGACGTGATCCCTTATCTGTATTTGAACGATAACTTATCCAACTTAGCTGAGTCCGGTTTGGACATCGTTATTCGATATGGGGAGCTAGCCGACAGTAACCTTATCTCTCGCAAACTGGCATCCAGTCGCCGAGTGCTTTGCGCTTCTCCTCAGTATTTGGCAAAGACAGGCACGCCGATCACGCCACAAGATTTAGCACAGCACGATTGTTTAGCCATGGTTCGCAGCAATGAAGAGTTGAAAACATGGCACTTTCAAGATGAAGAGCAGCACAATGTAGTTACTGTCGTACCGAAGCGTTTTTCTGATGATGGCGAAGTGATTCGTCAATGGGCGTTAGCTGGGGCAGGTATTGCGTTGAAATCGATTCTCGATGTGCAAGAGGACATCAAACAGCAGCGTTTAGTGACGGTGTTAAATGGCTATATGAAGAACTTCAACGCATCGACTTCATCTGCAGGCGCAGATTTGAACGTGATTTACCTGAGCCGCCAGTATCAACCCAAGCGACTTCGTTTGTTTTTGGACTTCTTGATTGAGCGTTTTCATAGCCAGTTTCCGGATTAAGCAAGGCTTAGACGGCAACCTGTAATTGAGGCCATGTGATTAGCCAGTTTTTGGATTCTACCCGAGATTGAAACAGCACTAATGTTCGCTTGGGGTTGTAAGTAATCTGGCCTTCAAACAAAGACTCAAATCCGAACGCTGAAATGCACTCTATCTGGTTCTTTTCGTTCAATCTGGCAGCGACCGCTGTCTCTTTTTCTGGCCAGTAACTCATCGCATCTAAGGTACTTTGGTATGGCTCATCACCATTCCTTAGGTGCATGTTTGCTTGATTGCGAACTTGCCAGTTGAGCTCTGGCATTAAGACGTTTAGTTGAGCTTCGTATTTGAGGTAGGCTTGTTCGTCCAACTCATTCGACTCGAAATAAACCACATCAAGATCGTTTAATGGTGTTGGATTATGCTTTTGATGAAGGTTGTCCCAAACTAGGTTTCGTACAAAGCCTGCAGCAATGTAGCAATCTGGCAAAGCCAGTGAGCGAACACACCCCAATGCTTGAATGCGAAGTGGATCTTCTGTCATCAACTGGGCAAGTTTTTCTTCAAACATCGGTATTACTTCGCTGGTGGCAGTTCAATGCCGAGTTCATCGCGTTTTCGTTTACTCAAGCCAAGTGCAACCAATCGATAAGATTCTGACAAATAGTACTTTAACTCTTCGTCTAGGCGTCCGGAGGTTTCCGTTTGCTGAATCCACTTCATGTCACGGTTTGCGAAATAAGGGGCCGGAATATAGCCCTCATAATCACTTAAAAAATCGAAGTTTAAAGGGGAAGTCTTAAACGTAAATGCAGGCTGCTTATCTTTACTCCAGCCACCAATAGCAAACACCTTTCCACCGACTTTCCAAACGTGCGCATCACCCCATTGAACAACATGAGAAGTGGCAGTGAATGAGCCGCAGAATTGATTAAATTCATCGTATGTCATTGGGTTACCTCAATAGTGATTAGCTTAAATTTTGGGCTAGCTTAGTGATGTGTGCAATCAAAGCCAAGTGAGATTCTGAGGTTTCCCTTCTATGGCGATAGATGCCGACAGTACCCGGCTTGGGCTGTGATTCCACGGTTAAGATTTTCAACCCTAACGATTGTAAGTAATCGCTCAGGTGGCTGGTATAAGACATCACGGCTATGCCACTTTTTAGTACATCAATACTCGCAAGTAACGAATCGACTTCGTAAGTTGGACGGTTATCAAGTTGCTGACGTTCCCTTTCGTTTTGCTTGGGAATTGGGTTGTCTAAAACATGGTTAAACTTTTTTGCATCATAGGTGACGGATAGGGCGGGGTATTCATGGAGCATTTGTTTCGTCACCATTTTACCCAAAAGTGGATGATTGGGAGAGACAAAGTAGGCGTCAACAGTTTGAAATAAAGGAATAAAAGTAACATCACACTTTGACGACAACCCTACAATTTCATGACCAATGAAGAATTCAATTTGCTCATTAATCAAAGAATCCATTAAACCCAAATGATTCCCAAATTCGACGTGTGTGGATGCGGATGGTTGCTGAGACAAATGTTCATCTAAGGCTTGTTTTACGAACAAAGGCCACCACGCATCTCCGGTTCCTATTTTTATTTTGCCGACTTGATACTGCTTCCTCTCTTCAATGCCTTGCATCATTTGATTATATTCGTGTTGCATTGCATCGCTATGACGATAGAGAATACGACCAAACTCGGTCAGAACCATGCCGCTTTGGTGGCGTTCAAAGAGAGTGACGCCAAGAGATTCTTCCAGCTTTTTTAAATTACTCGTCATTGTCGGTTGGCTTAGTCCGGCCATCCTTGCGGCGGCACTTATGCTTTGACAACGAGCAATCAGTAAAAATTGCTGTAGAGATTTGTCCATTGTTATTCCCCTTTTTGAAACAAGGTTTCTTGGGGGTATTGTGCACAATTTCTTTTATAAATCACAAATCTGCTATCTGAAATAATTGAATTTATTAGTGTTTCATAGATCTAAATCACTATTGGTGAGCAACATATAGATATTGTCTATAAAGCTTGTGATGTTACCTATTTTTCTCTGAAGAGCGTCTTCCTTAGACTGTCGCCAAAATAACAATCTAAGGGATGAACATGAAACCAAGTTTTATAGCGCTTGCTGTTGCTGCAACGATGGGATTAGTTGGATGTGGTTCAGGTTCTGATACCACGGAGATCGTCGATAATCCAATTATTTCGGAAGATCTTTACTTGCGCGGATTGAATGGCGATTGGGGGACTGCAGAACACGCGAAGCTGAACTATTTAGGCAACAATGAATATGAAACGGTGTTGCGTGTAGCGCGAGGTAGTAATCAGTTCAAGATTGCCGATCCTGGCTGGCAAATTCAATACACCCATTTTGAACAGCCTGCGATGTTTGATGAGGCTCAGGACTATTTACCAAAACCAGAAACGAATGAAGCGTGTATGAATGACGACTGCAATTCGGAAATCACGTTTGAAGATAAAGGTTACTATAAGTTTTCTGTGAGTTTTGCGGACGACAGCAGCGCGACGATGACCGTAACAAAAGCCACGCAGGAAGAGGCAGAGAAGTATTATTCAGATGCTATTTTGGATCCTGAAATGGTGCATGAGGGGCATCAAAATAAAGAACTAAAACTGTTCCGAAACTATGATGACAGTAACGAAACAGTGACATTTTCAGTCAAGGATCCTAAAGCAGATCTGCGTGAATTTGGCATCTCAACCACGACGGAACTGCGAGACGCTCTGGATCAAGGCATGGTGATTACGGAGAAAGAAGGGCCTCGCGTTGTATCTGGCGATCTCGCGTTTGATGCACTGTTCGCTTTGACGATGAAAGAGCTCGATCAACTTGCGGTATCTGAGATCAAAGACGGCAATTACAACTACAACAAACCAATAAAGGCAGAAGTGTTTGAAACAGGTGCTAAATGGCATTACGTTTGGACTCGTGATTTGGCATATGCGGCCGACCTTTCCCTTGCGTTGATGAATCCTACGCGCGTTGAAAACGGTTTGGAATTCAAACTATCTGCGTTCCGTGATTCAACCGATAAACAATATGACGGTGAGCAAATTGTTCAAGATACAGGTACTGGAGGCAGTTGGCCGATCAGTACTGACCGAACAACTTGGGCGTTAGGGGCTGAACGTTTACTGTCGACACTGGATGGCGAAGCTTACAACCAATTTGCAGAGCGTGCTTACAACGCGGTTAGCAACACGCTAGAAGCCGACCGTTTAGCGGCGTTTGATCAAGATTCAGGCCTTTACACGGGAGAACAGTCGTTCTTGGACTGGCGCGAGCAGACATACTCTACGTGGACGCCTGATGATGTTAATGCGATTGGTAGTAGCAAAGCGTTGTCTACTAACGTGGTTCACTATCGAGCAATGCGCTTAGCGGCGAAGTTGGCAGAACAATTTGACTCAAAAAACGCGGTGAAATACGCAGATTGGGCTGAGCAGTTAAAAACGGCAATCAATACTGAGTTTTGGAATGAACAGCGTGGTATGTACGTGAGTTACTTGTTCGATAACGGGCAAGATATTGCGGTCGATAAATATGACATGCTAGGTGAAGCGCTTGCAATTATAAGTGGCATTGCAAGTGATGCTCAGGCGAAACAAATTATGGAAAGCTATCCTCATAGTGAGTTTGGTGTGCCAGTTTATTTCCCTCAACAACCTGATGTTCCTGTGTATCATAACCGTGCTATTTGGCCATTTGTCACCGCATATAGCTTGCGCGCTGCACATCATACCCAAAACGTGGCAGCGGCTAACAATGCGATTCAATCCCTAGTTCGCGGCACCGCAACGAACCTATCAAATATGGAAAACTTGGAGTGGCTGTCTGGCAAATCGTTCATTATTCACAGTGATCATGGTGCAGATGCTTCTCTTGATGGCCCTGTGATCAACTCGCAGCGCCAGCTATGGTCGGTAGGTGGTTACCTCAATATGGTGGTCGAAACTATCTTTGGTATACACACTGAAACAGGACAATTGGAAGTTAAACCGTTCATTACAGGATGGGTTCGCAATCAACTTTTTGCTCAATCAGATCAGATTACATTGGAGAACTTTAGCTTCAAGGGTAAAAGCTACTCTGTGACGGTTCACCTGCCAGAAGTACAAGATGAGTCAAACGGTTACTATCCAGTGGAAGAGGTGACGGTTGATGATAATGGTCACTACCAAGTCACCTTGGGTAGTCTTGTTGCTGACGACAGCAGTATAAAAGTGGTTGATGGAGTCACACCTTACGCAACGGAGAGCGAAAAAGTCTTTTCTCCAAAAGAGCCTACGCTCGATGTCACTCGCGCTAACAATAATGTGACGATCGGTGTAACTAGTGACTACAACATTAACTTGTACCGCAATGGTCAACTGATCCAAAGCAATGTTAACGAAAAAGAGTACAGCGATACCTTAAGCGGTTTTGCGTGTTATTTGGCTGAGAGTATTAATGAACAAGGCTTCCGTTCTAACCCAAGTGAACCGGTTTGTGTTGGCGAAGATATTCGCGTCAAACTCGAGGGTGATTACCAACCGCTGAGAGACGATGTATCAGTGGTCACTGTCAGCAAAGATAGTGGTGATGTAAATGGTCTGAGTGCTTTCACCGTTCCTACCAAAGGGCGATACCAGTTGGCGGCGCGGTATAACAATAACTTAGGCCAATTAAATACCGGTATTACTAACGCAGTGAAAGAGCTCGAAGTTCTCGACGAATCTGGCCAGTCAGTTGGTAAAGGTTATATTCAAATGGGCCATATTGGTGAGAACAAAGGTATGCGTTACTCAACACCGATTGAAGTCTCTCTAGAACAAGGCAAATCATACCGACTGGTTCTCAAAGACCATTTCAATATGAGTTACTTGAAATCTAATGAAACCTACATTTACTCAGGTGGTGTAGATGGAGAGATGAACGAAGCGCAGATTGCTGATATCCGCATCACACCGCTTCAATAACGTGAATTGAAGTTCTAAGAAAAAGCCGCTGAGATTATCAGCGGCTTTCTATTTAAGTAACCACTGGATGTTCGTTGTAACGTGAGTGTTCAGAAAAGTGCTTACCAGCGTTTGGATTCCGACATGCTAGTGGAGAGATGGTCGATAAAGGCTCTTAATAACGGTGTGACTTGTTTACGCGTGCCATAGATGGCATGAACGCCTAACGTTTTTGGGTGCCATTCCGGTAATAACTGAATCAACTTACCCTCAGTGAGCATATCCTTCACAGTTGGGTAGGGCTGTAAGCTGATTCCGTTACCATTTAAGGCGGCAGCAAGCAGTACTTCTGGGGTATTCGCGCTGATATTGCCTTTGATGGAGACTGATTCATCACCGTTTGGCCCAGAGAATATCCACTCAGAACGACCAAAATAGCTAAAGGAAAGACAATTGTGGTGTCCTAGGTCTTGGGCGTTTAACGGTGCGCCTTTTTGTTCTATGTATTTGGGGGACGTACATATCACCGAGCGGCATTCACCTAATTGCTTTGCTACGACATTAGCAGGTAACTCATTGGTGATACGTATGGCAAGATCAATGCGTGATTCCACGAGGTTTACGGTTTCATCTGTCGACACAATATCAATCGCCACATCAGGCCACTGTTCAACAAAGCTTGTGATTGCGTCAATTAGGAAGCTACTCACAATGGAATAGCTCGCGGTAATACGCAATTGACCTTTTAGATTCACTCGATTTTGATTTCGGATTCCGCTTAGGGATTCTTCAAGCGCAAGTAGCTCTCGTGCAATCTCAAGCGTCTCTTTCCCTGCACTGGTTAAACTGAGGCTTCGAGTTGTGCGGTGCAGTAAACGAGTATCCATCCACGTTTCGAGCTCACCCAAGTAACGTGTCACTTTAGTTCGGGACATGTCGAGGTGCTCTGCTGCTGCACTCAAACTGCCACGCTCTACGATCGTGACAAAGACGTTCATTGCCTCAAGTCTGTCCATTCTTCTGCTTCACTTTAAGAAAATCACTGTCGTAGTATATGTCCGGATTTCGCAACAGTGAAAGTTAATTTGCTGTCTATTTCATCTAAAACCAATCAAATAAGATGACCTCAACACTAAACGAGCCGCATGAGTTGGTTCTCTAACACGGAATAAGATGATGAATAAGCGTTCAATTACTCTACTGATCACAGCACTAGCGGCATCGAACTATGTGTCGGCTGCGGACTTAACGATTACCCACTACAACCCCGGTGAAAATGCGATCTTTCCTGCAAGCTCTGTGCTTGTTTCTGGTGAAAAAGAGCTGATGTTGTTTGACGCACAATTTAGCGTCAAAGACGGAAAAAAATTGGTGGAACAGATTAAAAACAGTGGCAAAGAGCTGTCGATGATTTACATCAGCAGCGGTGACCCAGATTATTATTTTGGCTTAGAGCCTATTGTTGCGGCCTTCCCTGATGTCAAAGTGGTCGCGAGCGAAGCGGTTGTTAAACATATCGAACGAACAAAAGATGCAAAACTGGCGTACTGGGGACCTATTTTGGAAGAGGGAGCACCATCAAAAATTGTTGTGCCTACTGTACTCAATGACACCACTCTGACGCTTGAAGGTAAGCGTATTGAAGTAAAAGAAATCAATACTCATGATGTTTACCTTTGGGTGCCTTCGGAGAAGACGGTATTTGGTGGTGTATCGGTTTACAGTGGTGTTCATGTTTGGATGGCTGACACTCAGTCGAAACAAGAGCGTGCTCAATGGTCTCAATCGTTGGAGCGTATGAAAGTACTGAAACCAAAAACCGTGATTCCGGGGCACTACCTTGGTGATATGCCGAAAGGTGTGGAAGGTGTTCAATTCACTATAAACTACATCGCAGACATTGAGCAGACGCTAGAAAAGTCAAGCAAGCTATCATCAAGCGAGATTTCGGCAGCGATGAAGGCTAAGTACCCACAATTTGCTGCCACAGAAGGCGATCTTGAACTGGGCGCGAAAGTACTAAGTGGTGAAATGGAGTGGCATTAATCTAAGCCTACTATTCGCCATACTACCAAAAAAAAGAAGCCCCTCATTGTGAGGGGCTGTTGTCGTAATAGCTTTGCCACTTGTCGACGTGGTTTACGATGTGATTGCTGATGAGTGGTAAGTAATTAAAGGCGTGTTCAAAGCTTCAGAACAATTCTTGCCGAGTTACGTCACATACTGACACATTCAAAATCGGTACATGACCGATTAAATAACCATACAAAAAGTCATATTTTTGGTGTCACAGATGATTGGTGTATTTGTCCCCAATAAATACCTAGTCTAACGTGCAAATTATCTGTTAATTCATCACGGTGATGGACGTCATATAACTTGATACAGTTTGGCCAATTTAGTGTCTGTAGGGGTGTTAACACACTTCTTCATTGTCATAAGAGTCGAACAGTATGGTAAATGATGTGGATTTCACCTTTTATGTTTCTGGGTTCTCCGGTGCATTTAAAGTCGAAAGCTTCCGGATTACGGAAACAGCCTCTTCTCCCTTTGAAATGAACCTGACAGTGTTGTCCGACGATGATGCCATCACGTTTGATGCCTTAAGCCGAAAAATGGGCGTTCTGAGCCTGTTTGGTCAAGGTGTAGGAACGGCTCGTCAGTTTAATGGCAGCATCTCTGAGTTTCGCTATTTAGGCTCTGGTCGCGGCTTCTCGCGCTATCATATTACCTTGGTTCCACATCTTTGGTTTCTCACTCAGCGCCAAGACTGTCGTATCTTCCAGATGCAAACCGCTCCGGACATTATTCGTCAGGTCTTTGATGATGCAGGAATGGGCGATTACCGCTTTGAACTATCAGCGCAATACGAAGCGAAAGAGTACGTTCTTCAATATCGTGAGAACGACCAGCATTTTGTGCAGCGAATAATGGCAGAGCATGGCCTTTGGTATTACTTTGAGCACGGCACTACTGGGCATACTATGGTCATTGTCGATAGTAATGATGCAATACCTGAGCTCATCAGTTCACCCGCTAATGCTTCTTACCTAGGACCTGTGATTTATCATGCCCAAGGCGGTGGTTCGCCAGATCGAGAACACATCTTCGACCTCGAACAAATCCATCGTACTCGTACTGGCATTGTCAGCTATGGCGATTACAACTATCTCACACCGAAAATCCCACAAGGCAAAAGTGCGGATGAAGGCCCGAACTTTGATTTGCAGCGCTACGACTACCTTGGCCGTTATACTTCACCAGACTTAGGGCAGCAGCGTGTAACGGAGTGGATGTCCGAATACACAGTGGACAGCCATCAGATTGAAGCTGCGAGCGATATCATGCGTCTCACCGCAGGCTACAGCTTCGATATCAGCCAGCACCCTCGTTCCAACATCAACCGTGATTACCTCATGTTGACGGTGATGCACACGGGCTTTAACCCTCGTGTACATGAGGAAGAGTCGAGTGATGAGCCTACAACTTATCACAATCAGTTTGTCTGCTTACCACGAGACGTGACATTCCGTGCACCTAAAATGGCGTCACCTGTCGTTGATGGTCCTCAAACCGCGGTTGTAGTTGGTCCTGCGGGTGAAGAAATCTACACCGATGAATATGGACGCATCAAAGTTCAGTTCCATTGGGACCGCTACGCACAAAGCGATGAGCATAGCTCATGTTGGCTACGTGTTAGTCAATCAATGGCAGCACCAAACCGGGGCGCTGTTTATTTGCCGCGCATTGGTCATGAAGTGATTGTGACCTTCCTAGAAGGCGATCCAGACCGCCCGTTAGTGACGGGGGCGGTGTACAACGGTTTACATACGCCGCCATACCCATTACCAGAAAATAAAACTCGCACCGTATTTAGAACCCAAAGCCATAAGGCTGAAGGTTACAACGAAATGTACTTTGAGGATGAGAATGACCAAGAAGAGGTTCACTTCCGTGCTCAAAAAGACATGAAGACAAAAGTGCTCAATAACCGTTACCGAGATATCGGTAATGATGAAGAGTTAAAAGTCGGCAACAACCAAGAAAATAACATCTTAGGCGACCGTAAAGAAGTGATTGACGGGCATAAAACCTCCATCACTAAGCAAACCTTTATGGAGCAAGTTGAGGAAGATGTTCACGTTACTTACAACGCTAATGAGAAAAAGCAAATCGCGAATAATCAAACACTATCCATTGATGAAAACCGCCAAACAATGATTGGCAAAAGCACGTCTCTAGACATCGAAGGAAATGCGACACTCGCTATTCTAGATAGTCGTTCTGTAGATGTCGGAAGTGACGATTTACAAAGGATTGGTGCAAACCTCACGGTGGATGTTCAAGGTAATACGTCTATACGCTCAGATGGAGAGACGACCTATATTTCTGGAGAGGAAATCAAAGTTCAGGTTGGCTATGCGGGATTAATACTAAAAAGCAGTGGTAAGATTCAGCTCTATGGCTCTTCGATTACGATAGATGGTGGATCTGAGAGTATCATCAAAGGTGGTAAAGTCGCTATTAATCCGGGTAAAGGTAAATCTCGCTTTGTAGAAGCTCCGCCATATGAGTCTTTTATGCGTTATAACCAACGCATTGTATTGAAAGACCAGTCCACAGGTGTTGTACATGCAAACAAGCAATACAAGATAGTGTTTGAGGATGGAAAGGAAATTTTTGGTAAAACTAACGACAAAGGTCAAACATCGTTAATAAATACCAAAGATTTAGAGGCTTCGTTTGATATTTACTGGAGAGAAATCTAATGACAGATGACCTATGGATTTATGCCGGCAGCTCAAAAACAACAGATGCTAACGATAAAGAACCGGTAGAGGTCAATGTTGCTGCAGGAAATATGTTTTGGGCCGATGACCAAAGTGGCCAAGATTTAGATATACAATTTGCTGTAAATGGTAAACGTAGTCCCTCGCTACCTAAAGAATTCACGCCTAAGGCGACGCTGCTTCCAAATACGGCGGAGGGAACGTGCAACTCTCTTGAAGTGTATGTGAATGGGCAAGGCTATACCATATTAGAAAATCGGTCGATAATGGAGGGGGTTAAGTCTCCAGGGGATCTCAGAGCTGCGATACTGACTTGTCCTGCTAAGTCTTTGAATCAAAAAACAATCATTAAACCCAATAATAATGGCGATAACGAAGTCATCTCTATCCTTAAAGCAAGTTCTACTTTAGTTCTTCCAGAAAACCTTCTCGGCGAAGTCTTTGATATCGACCAACTATCAGAGGAGGTAGTTTCTGCACTTTATGACACTTTAGCAGAAAATTCTTTGTTGGAAGTTTATGATCACTTGTCAAATAGCAACCGGGATCAAAATGCCACAGCGACAATGATGGTTCAAATGGTCGATCATGGAAAAGCGTACACTTACTATAAAGAAAAGTATGGCGCAGATGCTGCAAGGGGGTATTTGAAAGAGTTTATAGTTAAGGGGCAGTTTTCCGTTAAAAGGATGTCACAGTGGGGGGGGAAACTTGGTATTGTGTTTAAGGGAGACCGCAGAAATCGTGCATTTCTTACGGGTATAAACTACGGAATTGATGCTGACAAAGTTCAAATGTTTAGCTCCATCATTCAAGCTTCAGAAGATATGGCATCAGAAAGCTGGAGAAATCTTAGAAACAACGTTTCAAATAACGCAAATCCGTTTAAGGGAACAAATATTATATCTTTTGTTTTTGTTGCATCTTTTGATGTATATGAGTTTTTTACAAAAGATATTGGAGAGCAAAATATTGCTGAGTTTTTAGGTGCTTTAGGTATAACTACAGCAAAGCTTTTTATCTCCGGAGTAATTTCTATGCTTGTCTTAGCTTTTGCTGTTATGTATTTAGGTAGTTTTGGGGTAGTTTTAAGTGCAGGCATTCTTTTTTTAAGTATTGCCGGAGTGTCTTTTTTAGTCGGTTGGGGGATTGACGCTCTTGATACAAAGTATGAGGTTAAAGATAAAGTAAAACTATTTTTAAAAGACGCTTTTCCTGGATTGACAATAGAAAATATGATCAATAAAGATATTGATAAAAACAAGCGTGATATTGAAAATTACATTGGCTCATCGGCAATGCATGGTTCAGGATTTTTTGGGTTTTAAGGGATACTATGGAAGTTTACTCAGATAATAAAATAAATGAAGGGGCTAAAAGGTTTTCTATATTAATAGCTTTTTTTTGCTTTGCGCCGTTCCAAATAGGTAATGCTTTTTCTTCTGAATACTATATTCCTCAGTTTTTTTGTTGGTCTATGTTTTTAATGACATGTATTGTTCCGTTGTATACATTTTCTAGTTATGGGATGAGTTTGATTAACAAAAGAGTTGAATTTGGTTTGTTGGGACTATTCTACTTGTTATTTAATATTTCAATGTTAATCATGGAGCCTGTAATTACAAGTTCTAAGAAAATCTTTGACATTAACTTTTATATGTTCATTATTCTGATTTTAACATATTTTTTTGGTGTTTTTTTTGGTGCTTTTTTCAGTAATAAAAATAAATTTCATAATAAAAATTATATTTTGGTTAGAGGTAATGAAATTGAACTTAGAAAAGTAGATGTATTTGGTGCTCTAAGCCTTCAAAGAATGCCTTTTCTAAGAGCTCCATTAAAAAAGATGCGAAATGCGTTGTATGTTGTTGCCTTTTTCGTTGGGACCGGTGGCGCTGGTGTTGGTATGGGGATAGCGGAACTGCTCAAACGTTCTGATATTATTAGTCCTGAAGTAGGAGTTCATTCCGTTCTGTTTTTCAGCCTTGGTATGCCTGTACTATTCACATTTGGAGTGTTGACTTACTCGATGGTCGCTTATCTGCTTGAGTGGCGGAAGCTGATTGCTGGCATAGAGAAAGAGTTTGGTGGGCATAAAATCATCTTCAACTCTCAAAAAAAGTCTTATAAGAAGATTAGAGAGATACTAGATTCCAAAGAATAATTCAAAAAACGTATATTAAGAAACCAGTTAGACAATTGTTTTTACCGCTGGATAAAACAAAGCCGCTGAGATTATCAGCGGCTTTGTTGTTTTAACTCGGTATCTAATTACTTAGCAGTTTGCGGACGTGGCTTACGACGTTGTCCTGATGGCTTATTGCCTGACGGTTTACCGTTTGAAGGCTTTGTGCCAGCTGGCTTGCCGCTGTTAGACTTGCGGTTACCTGATGGTTTGCCACCGTTACCGTTTTTATTTGCGCCCGGTTTGTTCGCTCCAGACTGGTTGCTATTCGGCTTGTTACCGCTTGGCTTGCCGTTTGAACGAGCTTGACCGTCACGATTGCCTTTTGGTTTACCAGCGCCGCCTTTAGCTGCTTCACCCTTGCCGTTTTTGTTGTCGCTGTTGAAGCGACGCTTTGGTTTGTTGTTACCGCCGCTGTTTTTCTTCTCAGCGGTTTGACTGTTTTCACCTTCTGCTTTTGGCTTCTTAGGCTTTTTCGGTTTCTTAGGCTTGATTGGGCGAGTATCCAATTTAGATTCTGGAACCACATTGGTTGGTGCAAAGCCCGCTAGCTCTTTACGTGGAAGCAGTTGTTGAATCAAACGTTCGATGGCAAAAAGCTCTGATGCTTCAAGTGCGCACACTAGAGAAATCGCTTTACCAACTTCTCCAGCACGGCCTGTACGACCGATACGGTGAACGTAATCTTCTGCCACTTTTGGTAGCTCGAAGTTAACCACTTGAGGAAGCTGAGGAATATCGATACCGCGTGCGGCGATGTCTGTTGCTACCAGCACACGAATCTCGCCAGATTTAAAATCAGCCAACGCTTTAGTACGAGCACCTTGGCTCTTGTTACCGTGGATCGCTGCCGCTGGTAGCTTTTCGTCCACTAAGAATTTCGCCAGGCGGTTTGCACCGTGTTTAGTGCGAGTGAAGACCAGTACTTGTTTCCAATCACCATCTTTGATCAGTTTTACCAGCATCGGTGCTTTCTTCTTCACGTCTGATGGGTAAATGCTTTGCTCTACAGTGCGTGCTGTCGAGTTTGCAGGGTTCACTGAAATCTCAATCGGGTTGTTCACAAGGCCTTTCGCAAGGTCACGAATCTCATTCGAGAATGTCGCAGAGAACAGTAGGTTTTGACGTTGCTTAGGCAGCAAATCAAGAATCTTACGAATGTCGCGGATGAAGCCCATATCCAGCATGCGGTCCGCTTCGTCCAATACGAGTACTTCTAGTTGGTCGAACTTCACCGCGTTTTGGCTGTAAAGATCCATCAAGCGGCCTGGGGTTGCAACCAATACGTCAGCACCTTTACGTAGACGCTGCATTTGTGGGTTGATCTTAACACCACCGAACACAACAGCACTGTTTAGCGATAGGTGACGGCTGTACATGAACACGTTTTCTTGTACTTGAGCTGCAAGTTCACGCGTGGGTGTAAGAATAAGTGCACGAACGTGATTACTACGAACGCGAGGGCCGTTTGACAAGCGTTCTAGGATTGGCAGCGTAAAGCCCGCTGTTTTACCCGTACCAGTCTGCGCTGCTGCCATGACGTCTTTCCCTTCCAGAATTGCAGGAATTGCTTGAGCCTGAATTGGCGAAGGGGTGTCGTAGCCTTTTTCCTGAATAGCTTTAAGGATTGGAGCAGATAGACCTAACGAGGTAAAACCCATATGTATGATTCTCAATTGTTGAGTTAGATAACAAGGCGTCGAATTTATGTGCGACGCGAAAAGTGCGCCATTCTGAGGCTTTTAGCCGTCGGCTTCAACTATTTCTGTTACCGATGAATAGTTGATCCAGATCTCACTTCCGAATCGGTGACAGCGGCTGGGGATGACCTCTCTGAGTTTTTAAAATAGGTGGAGGAGGGACTTTATTGATGCTGTTACTATATTTTTCTTTTGAATCATAAGCTTTGGTTGTTTTTCAATGTCTCAGTGAAAGTCAGAGACTTGGTAGTTCAGCTCACTTATCCAAAATTCATTGTCTAGGTGGGCTTGCATCATTCTTTTTTGTTGTCCGTTTTCTAGAGTAATAAGATAGAGTCCGGACGTGAGTCCTTCGACCATATAAAAGCCATCCTTTTCTATTTTGCTTGAGAATTCTATATCGTTGGCAATGTGTTTGAAATGGAGATAGCTGTAGTCTTCAAGTGGGCCTTCGATTACTCCATCAATACCAAAAGAGGCGATCAAGACCACGGATATTTGTGTAACCCCCGCTTGGCGAGTATTGACTAGAATGGGATTGTGTTGCGTTGTTAAGTTGAGGTCGAGGGCACTCTCATCAACATGGATAGAAAGGTTATCGTGGGCAGGAACTTGATGGAAAACAAACTCGCCGTTTTCATCACTCATCGCGAATTGGTCAAGCACACGCAAATTGACATTTGGGATCACGTTGCCTTGTTGATCGACGACGGTGCCGACGAGCTTGGCATAACTGTATTTGCTCCAATCTAATATTTCGGCAATGTTGTCGTCGAAATGGCTGCGAATCCCGGCCTCCGTAGTAAGCTCAATACCATAATGTTCGTGGTTGCCGAACAGTTTTATTTTGAAGTTTGAGTTTACGCGTGCTTCTAACGTTGCGGATAATTCAACATCGTTATTGGTATAACTGGCAGACAGGTTCGACATCACTTCTTCAAAATACTGCCCATAGTTAATCCAGCAATCGGTACAAATATTTCGCAACGAAGCTTCAGTTTGTTCAAGAGAACCGGATTTATCCCATGCCCCTTTTACACGCCATGAGGTATCAGAAAAGCCATTCTTGGCGAGCTCAATAGTATGTAAAAAGTCGTCGATATTTTCTATCTGGTCGCGTGTGTAATTGGATTCAACGCGGAGAAAAAGGTTACGTGCAACTTTTGCACTGAGTTGAGGTGAGATTTGGTACTTATCATCTTCACGTCTTAAATCAAGGTAGGCGTTATAGTAAGGGCCTGAAAAGCTGTATTTTAAAGCGTCATACAACTCGGAATTCCGCGTGAAATTCACCGTCTTGTTGAGCTCTAAGCTTAACGATTGTGTGCGACCAAACTGCATATCCAACTCAATAGGAAAACGTTGTAATTCAGGAATCCAGCCCACATGCATTGCAAGCCAGTGGCGTGGGAGATAGCGTGTTTGGAAAGCCAAGAGCGTGTCGTGGTCTGCAATTAACGCGGTGCTGCCAAAAGTGAGGTAATCATCAATGCCATATTCCAAAATACCTGCGCCAACTTTTGCCTTTTCAAAGTCGGCGATGAGATCTATCCCCCATTGCCCTTTTGGAAGGAAGCCACCATCCAAACCTGCGATAATTACTTCCTCTTGCTGCCAAACACCTTTGGCCAAGTAATAACGGAAAGTGAGAGTATCGCTCGGTGCAATGTTACTTTCTTCTATCACAAACCGACCAAAATCATCAGAGCGATATGAGCTTTGATAAACCCCGTTGACTAAAAGATCGATGTTGATGTTTGGCTGGGTTGTCCTTTCCAATTGAAGGTTGCCAAATTTTGGCACCGTTTTGTGGTTGGAGTAGTGAAAGCCATTTTCGAGAATCACAGGATTCGAGTAGAGACCACCATCCAATAACACATGTCCAAGTTCAACTCGGTTGTGGTTGTCTGGTTGAGCGATTGTGATGTTGTAGTATGCCACTGGATGATCTTCTCGTGAATCTACAGACATTTGGCCAATCCAATTTTCTGTACTCAATAGAGAATCGGAGAGCAGGTGTCCTCCCTCCTTGTTATCGCTCTCATATGACGCGGTTGCGGAAAGGCGAGTGGAAAAGCCCAACGTTGATAGCGGTCTGACTGAGGGTTGTCGCGTCAACTGTTCGAGTCGTTTGGCTCTATCTCGAGAATCACGTTTGAGTTTTTGAATTTCCTCCTCTAATTCAGAGGGGGATTTATAGCTCTTGTCGATGATGAGTTGGTAGTCTTCGATATACCAACGAGCTTTAACGGGTAAGCAGTCATTAAGGCTACGCCAATGGATAAGCCATTCCTCTTCATAAAAAAGGATCTGGATAGGTTGTTGCGTTGAATTTGATCGGTAACATACGTGACGGCTTAGGTCGATAATGAAAGCGGGGGTTTCTCGTGCCACGTCTTGCGGTAGGTGTATTTCACAACGCTTATGAACGCAGTTTCCGTGCATTTCCAATAAGTAAGCAATACTGCTCTCGATAGGCAGGTAGGGCTGTTCCTCGTCATCCATCATAACACGATAAAAACTGTCCCCCACATTACCCAAACGAACCTCGATGTGAGCAGGATACAAGGCTAACTGCGATGGTTCGTTGGCGAATAACGGAAAAGATAGGGCGAAGATCATTGACAAGCACAGCCCAATGTAACGTAGTCTCATTCTCGTTAGATTGGGCTTAGTACGTGAATCGATGTAAGGGAGGTTACAAGGTGCATTCGTGTAGTGATTGTTCGTCTTGTGTGATAAGAATCTTACTCTTGGCCGGAAGTCGTTTCACGAGCTCAGATTGTCGAAGCAATACCAGCCTCTCTTGATGATTATCGGTGTTGAGCATCGCATTAAATTGATATCTGCCTTTGTTTTGGATGCGTAACTCACCTTGTTTACATTGGATGGATACGTCTTGTTGAACCTCGCCGCGTTGTGCGTAAACTGGGATGTAGCTGTTTACTCGGAAGTCGAGAGCAAAAGAGGGCCCAGAGCTTTGAGCGTCTGCGGTTTGGCTTTGAACCAAAGTGATAGGAGAGAACCACAAGTAAGCTCTATATTCGCCGTTGTCTTTATCTGCTGGTAAAGCGCTAAACCTCAAGCGAATCGTACGTCGTTGGTTTGGCTTTAACTCCCGAATGATCGGCGGAGATACTTTGCTCCACTTTGCAATATCTTCCGTTTGCGCGATGTCTTTGTCGGTGCGGGTGACACCTCTCGAAGTGATAGGGCGATAAACTGGCTTAATTTCAAGCCTAATGGGTTTGTCTGAGTTGTTTTCTACGATGATCTTCTCTGTCACTGATTGATCCGCATTCAGCACCAAACGGGTGGGAGCAATCAGCAATTGCGCATAGCTGGGGAATGAGACAAATATTGTCGTGAGTAATAGAACTAGGTGCTTCATCGATAATTAACCTCAAAAGGAATGGTGCCAGAGTAGCTGCCTGCTGGAAATTTTGCGCCTATCCGAATTTTTGCGCCGATACACAACAATTTGCTTCTTCCGTTGCTGTTTATTTTTGAGCGCCCGCGTTTAGATAAACCACACCCATAAAAAATTCGACGAACCTTAATTTTTCGAGATGATTTGTCATGATTAAGGTATTGGTTGTTAGGTACGGTGACGGTAATTTTTCGTCCCGGCTCACCGTCTACATAAAAACGGACAACGTAAAGTTGACTGTGGGTTGGGTTGGAAACTGCATTTTGACCTCGTCCAGATAAATATATTCCTGGGAAAGTGATATCCATATTTTCTGGGACGATCGTCAATGCCAAGCAACTTTGATGAGTTAATAAAAATAACCCTAAATAAAAAGCGACTTTTAATGGCATGATATTCTTATTTTGATAATGGCGGCATTAAAACATTTCCGCCATTTCATTAAATAATACTATTGATTACTGGTAAGTAACATCAACTGGAACGCTAGCAGAGTACGTACCTGCGACAAGCGTTGCTGTTGATACTTGTGCTGTGCCACCAATTTTAAGTTCAGCAGTTCCACCTGTTAGTGTCAACGCAGGAGAGAAGTCGAAGGTTGCTGCAACGTTGTTTGCGCCATTTACAAGGTTAGTACCAGAGATAGCAACATCAACCACTTCGCCAGCGCCGCCGTCGATAGTGAATGTTGCAGCGCCCGCATCACCTTGGGCAATGACAACATCTGTTGTACGGTCTGATGTGATAATACCGAAATCAAGATTAGACGTTCTGGTCATAGTGATCGCTTGTTTTACTTCTAACGTTGCGTCGAAAGTATCGCTAACGGCAAAAGCATTCATTGATGAAAAGGTGATAGCAGATAGCGCAGTAACTTTTACAAATGTATTCATTTCTTTACCTGTTGTGTTTTGGTTTGAGTAAAATATTCTTATATATGAGACAAATAACTAGGGGTTGGTATATTTGTCAGTTGAATAAAATAAACAGAAAGCATAGCTTGTAAAAATATTTCTATAATTAGATACTTTATATATAAATAAGTTGAACAGCGGTCACATAAGCTATTAGCGGTTACTAATTAAGCTGGTATTATATTGTGGATAAAAAATTTAAATAAATTAACCATGTAAATAATGTGTAGTTATTAGTTGCATAAAAATAAGGTGAATATTATTCAATATAAGTATCATCAAGCTTTAATGAAGAGGATGTTAATGTAGGCTTTAATAATTAAGGTGTAGTGATTGAGACATAATTAAATTTAATCTCTGTTATAACATTAAATACTTATACCCAAGTAACCTCAAAATGCTAGGTTCAGCGAGAGTGGCTTGGTTTGTAGACGCGGCGGCGATTTAAAGGTCTAGTGGGCCTAAATCAAGAATCGGCAACAAAGTATGCAAGCCAAGGCCCTTACTATTTGTAAAGAGTGCCCTTAGGGAGCGTGTCATTGAGTCGTTTTTTTAATTAAACCAATGGCTGCGTCAAACAACTTGGAAAGAGCTGGCTATTACGCTGCGTTGTTTTCCTTGATCTCGAATCAATGACAGCGCTCTGAATCCTGCATCTTGAAGTCACTTGGGTATATAATATAGTGCTGGTGGTAAATAAGGCTCAACCCTTATGGTCGACATAAGCACTATTTGAGATGCAGTGTCGGAGAGACTTTCCCACGCTCTGTGATTCGATCTCAAAAGAGATGAGAGCTTATTATGAGAGTCTAGTCTTGCTTGGCGCGATCTAAAAAAGTTTGAGTGATGAGCTGGAACAAGGCATCCACACTCGGTCTTTGTTCAATATGGTTAAATAGGGGGGTGTGAACATCACCGCGAATATGATCGGCATGGCCACACAATTGATTGCACAGTTTTACCGGTTCAACGATCTTTTCTACGTCCGCATCAATAAGAATGCAGGCCTGAGAGAGCACCACTTGCCCGCCTCCCTTTTTCAGTAAGACTCGTTGTGCGGTTCCGACCACTTTTTGTCCATTGATGTTTAGGTTGTAGTCCCCATCACAATATGAGTTTGGTGTTGCGTGCACATCAACCTTCACACCGAGTTGTTCAAAGAACACCCCTAGGACAGAACATAAGTCGAGATACGCTTTTTTGATGTCGTATGGCTGACCTGTTGGCCAATGATAGATGTGGGATAGATTAATGATTCCAGGAACTTGTGGTACGGGTGCGCCGCCAGTTTTTCTAGAGAATAGTTTCCAGTTAGTGTCTTCAAGACCTTGTTCAAGCTCGTCTGAAATAGGCCACTTCTTACCCGCAGGAAGGACGAGTGTTGGGCTCTTCACTTGCCATAACAGTAGGACTTGAGAAAGTTGATCCGTCTGCACGAGTTTGATCAGCTCATCTTCTTTACTGAAAACATCTGCGACTTCAGTGGATTGATAGCGGATCAGTTTATTTTTGGAAGCCAAATTCAGTTCCTCTTTTCATCTGCCCTTCAGTTTTACTCCAATTTCGTCACAAAATCCAATCACAACTCTGTTTTTGTTTGAAAGTAAATGTTCATTAAAAACATTAAGTTAAAACCTTCAGGCGCAAATATCGAGTCAGGTTCATAATTTGTTTTAATGCAAATGTTGCGTATGCAACGATTGTTGTGTAATCTTTGCTTTGTACCGCTACACACATCAAATCAAAAAAGAGAATACTGCTATGAAAAAGAAACTCGCTTTAGTTCATCGACTTGCTTCTATCAGTGCCTATCTATTGATCATGAGCTTTTTCACTAGCACCGTACTGGTGGAGTTGTTTGGTAACCACCAAACCATTTTGGCAGTAAAAACCTATATTTCTTATGCGATTTGGGCAGTCGTACCATTAATGGCAATCACTGGAATTACTGGTGCTAAGATGGCACCGAATGTGAAAAAAGGGCCTTTAGCTGCGAAGAAAAAACGCATGCCTTTTGTTGCCTTGAATGGTCTGCTGATTTTGGTTCCTGCTGCAATTTACTTAAAGTACTTAGCGGGAATGGGTCAGTTTGATACCATGTTCTACATTATTCAGGGGATTGAGTTGCTTGCTGGCTTCATCAATCTTACCTTGATGACGCTGAATATTCGTGATGCTCGCGCATTAAAGGCATCAAGAAAATCAATGCTTGTGTAAAGCATAAAAAATTTTTGTTGTTCATTGCTTAAACGATAAATAGAATCCGCAGTCTATTTAATTCTAAGGCGATGAAATTATGAAAAAGTTAATGACTGGTGCAGCATTAGCAACGTTATTAACTGGTTGTGTGACGTTCCCAACACAAGAATCAGAGCAAGTAAAAGTGATTTGGGATGATGTAAATGCAATCGAAAACTGCCAACACCTTGGTACAGTAATGGGCTCAGAAGGTCACTTCTACGATTACTGGCTCCATGCAGACAAAGACATGGTTTGGGGCACATTAAACCAAATGCGCATAAAAGCAGTGGAATTGGGTGCAGACACGCTTTACTTGTATCAACCACTGGGTTTCTCAAGCTCGGTCACTATGTTCGCTAACGCGTATCAATGCCAAAACTAAGCTTGGAACAAACGAATGAAAAGCAGACTGTCGACAGTCTGCTTTTTTGCTTTATGCCCCCCAATTTTAAAGGGGGCTGCAAGGAACGACAGGACAGGCCGTTCTTGAATTTTAGTTCAAGCTTGCGGTCGCCATAGCAACGGAATCGGTAAACGATACACTGAATGCGTCATCGGTATTGAGCACTTTGGCAGGAAATTCCAAGCTTAGCTGAGTTTGAGGCGCCACTTCAGATTCTACACTGGTAATGAACTTCCGAGTTTCTCCAGGAGAAATCGTCAGGTCGCTGTTTCCCTCTGGACCAAGTTCAGCAATACCAATGGTTGCTAGGCCATTACCTTCACCATCCACCAAACTCAACAGTGATTCGGATTTGTAAATCAACTCGCCTTTATCGGTTTGGTACGCTCTGAAGGTGTTAAAGCTTGGCTGTAAATCGCCTTCTGTTGCTAAGTTGGTCACAGAGAAAGTGACATTCGAGCCGTCAAATTTTTCGACTTTGACTAAGACATTCGCATCTTGATAACGAGCGGCTGCCGCAGCGGTTGCCAGCTCTTTCTGTCTTTGTTTCTCTCGTTCAACTTCAGCGATACGCGCTTCTTCCTCTGCAATACGTGTTTCTGCCATCGCGTATGACTTATCCACCATCGCCAGTAGGGCAGGAATAGAGTAAGCAGACAAGCCCTCTAAGTGATCGAAGTCGATCTTCGCGTGAGTGGTCATGTTATTGGTCGAGAACTGACAGTGACCATCAATTAAGCTCACGAATGCGACTTCATATGTACCTTGTAACTTGCTTACTTCAACGCCGGCCTTCTCTATGTTGGCACGCACTTGTTTGATTTCTGCCAGCGACTGCTTAGGTAATGGGCCGTTTGGTGATACGTCGTTAGCCACAGAGACTAATGCTTCGGTCACGAATGGATTGTTTTTCTCTGGAACGACGGTAGTTACAAGGTTAGCTTGAGTAATATCTTCCCCAAGTAACACCGTCATTTTTTGCGATGCAGCGGTCTTATTACCGGCGAGAACGTCGCTACAGTTCGGTGAGTTGCTTGCATTTGCAGATGTTGCAGCAACGAGTGATAGCATGGCGGACAAGCCAGTGATGACGAGTCCTTTCGATGGTCGATTGTTCATCCTGATAACCCCTCTGGAATATGATGCGCTCAGCTAACGTTTGTTGCCCAACTTAGTTGGGATAGCGACATTCAGAATGGTTGTAGTTGCGTCCTCGCCACGTTCATCTTCACAAGACTGTTTAGTTGGCTTTTTCTGCCCAACTCTAAATCGCGATAAGCCGTCACGATCAAAAGTGTTTGAATTCGTCGATGATGCTACAAGGTCGATGTCTTTTTTCTGAAAGATAGACGTAACTTTTCCAAGCTTCAAATCCGTGATCGAGATCTATTTTTTGCGATGGTGCGAGGATCAAGAGAAAACAGACACTTAACGTAGAGAGTTGATTTTGAGAGAAAAAAATAAATTTTTTTTGGAACTTTTTGAAACGCTGCCTTTGAGACTTAATTCGCATCTCAAAGGCAGGTGTTTGGAAATCAAGGCGTAATTTTGACTACAGTGCGTTTAATACGTCCGCCAAACGGGTCACGGCAACTGTCAATTCTTCTGGTGTAGCGTTTGTAAAGTTTAAGCGCAGCGCTGCTTTTACTGCTGAGCCCTCTGGGTAGAATACAGGACTTGGTACAACGGCAACGCCGTTAGCCAACAATGATTTGGCCAGTTCAAACGTATCGCATTCTGGGATCTCTACCCATACGAACATACCACCATCAACAGGCTTAAGGACGCAACTTGCTGGAAGCTGTTTTTCTAGCTCTGCATACATCACATCGTAGCGAGACTTGTACAATTCACAGATGGTGGTGATGTGGGTGGCAAAGTTGTCATGTTGAAGCAAGCCGTGCAGTAGGGCTTGCATCGGTACGCTTGAGTGCAAATCGGCACCTTGTTTGATTTTAATCAGCGGTTCTAGGTAGCTAGTTTTACCCGTAACCACACCAATACGAAGGCCTGGCGATGCAATCTTAGAGAATGAACGTAGTACGATAGAGTTCTGTGGACAGAAATCAGAAACCAAAGGCAAAGCTTCACCAGAGAAACGCAGCTCGCGGTACGGTGCATCTTCGATAAATGCCACATTGTATTGAATACAAAGCTCTGCAACTTTTTGACGTGTTTCTAGTGCCCAGCATACGCCTGTTGGGTTATGGAAATCTGGCACCGCATAGAACATCTTCGGCTTTTGCTCAGCGAAGCACTGTTCTAGCTCTTCAAGGTTTGGACCGAACTCTGTTTGAGAAACAGTCACGATGTTTGCTTGAACCAAGCCAAACACCTGCATCGCACCAAGGTAGCTTGGGGCTTCCATTACGACTTTGTCACCCGGGTTCACATAAGCACGCGCAATCAAATCCAAACCTTGCTGAGAGCCAGTCGTTACCATTGCGCTGTGCGTGTCTGGCAACTGGAAGTAATCCGTCAAGAAATTAAGCAGAGGTGTGTAACCGGCCGTCGAACCGTATTGGAAAACCTCAGGCATGTTTGCGAGATTTTCCAGTGTTGGTTTCATTAAATCGATTGGGAAGGTCTTCTCGTCTGGCAAACCGCCAGCAAGCGAGATGACGTTTTTATCGCTAGCGGCAGCGAGGATCTCTCGAATGTACGATGACTTTACTTGTTGTAGTGACTGTGCGATTTCCATGTGTTGTGTTTCTCGTATTTTTTAATTTTGGTTTTATTCAGAAGATAGTACATGGGATTTGCTAACTTAAGTGTGTCCATTTATGCTGTTAAACATGTCCATTTATGCTATTTCAATCAAACGCTAAATTATGAGTCAGCAACAGGTTTCCAGAATCAATGACGTACTGTTCTACATTCACCAAGACATTAGCAGAGAATTATCCGCTAAAGAGTTGGCTGATGTAGCAGCGTATTCTGAGCAGCATTTCCACCGTATTTTTAAAGAGGTGGTGGGGGAGTCGATTCATCAATACATTCGTCGTACGCGAATGGAATACGCTGCAAACCAGTTGATGTTCGATACCAAATCGTCGGTATTAGAGATTGCCAATAAGTGCGGTTTCAGTTCGGTATCGTCATTCAGCCGTGCCTTTAAATCCACATTTGATATGTCGCCCGGTGCTTGGCGTAAGCATGATTTGCATGTCGCGGAAAAGCCGTATCTCAAAGATCCAGAAGTGGCGGCGGGTTATCATCGCGTCGCCAAGCGTGCTTTACCAGATCCTAAAGTTGTCGAAGTGCCACAGCGGTTTGCGGCTTATGTTCGTCACGAGGGGTATAACCGTTCGATTCGCAATGCTTGGCTGGTGTTAAAAGCGTGGGCCAACTCTGAGAACCGAGACTTCTCTACGCAATATGGTTTGCATCATTCCAACCCGGCTTGGGTTGAGTTGGACAAATGTCGTTACGTGGCGTGCATGGCCATTGATAAACCGCTTAAGTATCGCGGAGTGGTGAACCAGATGACCATTCCGGGTGGCTTACATGCGGTGTTCAGGTTGACTGGTGTGTATGGTGAGCTGCTGCCTCAAATCAGCATGGTGTTGGAGAAATGGTTACCAAACTCGGGGTTCAAGCAACGCTCGACTCCTGCGTATGTGCATTATCATCAAAACCACTTTTTAAATCATGAAGAAGCGTTTGAATTAGATTTCTACTTGCCTATCAGTTTCTTCTAACAATTTCTTTTAAAAAGCTTTGCTTCACGTTCAATGCTTTACTATTGTGTTAGATGAAAATGCCCGGCATTGACGTCGGACTTTATAGAATAAGTTGAAAATGAAATGAATATAGAACATCTCAAGCTTTTCGTTCGTTTGGCATCAACGCACAACATCAGCATGGCAGGACAAGAGCTTGGATTATCGCCAGCCGTTGCCAGCGCCCACATCAATAAGTTGGAAGAAGGGCTAGGCGTTCGCCTTGTGCACCGAACCACACGTAAGGTCTCATTAACGGAAGAAGGTCAGGCATTTTTGCCACACGCAGAAGAAGTGCTTGCAACGGTAGAAGCGGCGCGAGGTGCGGTCGGAGTAGGTCATAGTGCACCAACCGGTACGCTCCGAGTAACGGCTCCAGCGTCGTTTGGGCGTTTGCATCTTGTGCCTGCACTCAAAGGCTTTATGGCGGCTTACCCCGAGCTTACGGTGGATTTTCGTTTCTCCGATTCCATCATTGATATGGTTGAAGGCGGGTTCGATGTCGCGATTCGTCTTGCAGAGTTGAAAGACTCAACGCTGGTGGCACGCAAATTAGCACCGGATCGCCGTATCATTGTTGCTTCACCAGAGTATTTAGAAAAGCACGGTACGCCGAAAACACCGCAAGAACTTGCTGAGCACGAATGCGTGACGCTAATGGGGCTAGACAATTGGGTGTTTGAAACCCCAGATGGTCATTATGCGATGCGCGCTTCGGGCAGCTTTAGAACCGATAACGGCGATGCGATGCGTGATGCTTGTATCGATGGACTTGGTGTGTCGATCAACTCGATTTGGAGTGTCTACAAACAGCTTCAAGCCGGTGAGTTGGTTGAAATCTTGGAAGACTACCCATTGGTGATGAACGCCAGCATTTGGGCTGTTTACCCTAGCTCACGTTTGATCGCACCTAAGGTTCGTGCCTTTATTGATTACTTTGCCGAGCATTACGGGCAGCCACCTTACTGGGAAACCGAACTGGCTACCCATCAGAAATAAACAAAAACGCTTTCCAATCGGAAAGCGTTTTTTATTGTGTTTATCTAGCGGGAAAGAGAACGACTACCAAGAGAAAGTCTGGATGACGTTGTCTTTTGCCATTGGGTTAGATGCAATCGCGTGATTGATGTTTCTCAGAAAATCCTCGCGTGAATCCAACAACCAACCTTTCTGTGGAACGATGTTGTTACCATGGTCGCCCCAGTAGAAGGTATCAATGTTCAAGTTTTCGAGTAGGTATTTCTCTTCCTCAAGCACTTGAAGTTGAGTTGGCATAATGAACTCACCATTCTTCACTTCTTGTTCCATCACCGTTCCTGGTTGAATCGCAAGTGCCATAGGCGCAATTTGCTCAGGATTGATTTGGTTCAAGATGTCTGTTGTCGCAATAATGTGTTCTTTTGAACGTTCGCGTCCACCTAGGCCAAAGATGAAAGACAGCAACACTTCAATGCCAGCTTCTTTTGCCATTGCCATGCCTTCGATCGCTTGCTCTGGTGACATGCGTTTTTTAATGCGCTCAAGAACAACGCGATCGCCAGATTCAAGGCCAGAATAGGCCATATCTAAACCCGCATCTTTCAGCTCTTTCAATTCAGCAATGGTTTTACGGCGGAAATCGTTCAATCCACTATAAAGAGAAATCTTTTTGCATTCAGGAAAGGTTGAACGCAGTTTGTCGAAGATCTTAAGCAAGTAATCCGTACGTGCCGCCATAACGTTACCATCAATCAAAAAGATCGACTCTACATGTGGGTAGATAAGACGCGCTTCTTCAATGTCTTTAAACACGTCTTCAATAGGGCGTACCTTAAAGCGTTTGTCATCAAACATGCTGCAAAACGTGCAGGTGTTGATGCTACAACCCAATGTGGTTTGGATTAAGATGCTGCGGTATTCCGGCCATGGTCGGTAAACTTTGCCCTCATAGTTCATAGTTGGATCTCCAGTTAAAAGCGGGATGATTCGATGTCATCACTCGCGAAAGATAATGGGAACGAACGCGTTTGAGTCTGGCGTTTTTCCCGATGGCTGAAGATTAACAAGAGAAGGCTTTGTTGATAATTGGCCTTTATATCAAATGAGTTTTTAGATTTTATTGAAAATGAACAATGATGGCAGTTTTATAAGCGCGAGATCAAAACGTGAGAAACAGAAACGCCAGAAATCAGTAAACAGAAACCAGTACGTAAAAATGACAACACCCAGCCGAAGCTAGGTGTTTAACAGGAAACAACTGTGTTGAATTAAGCGAGTTTAGCAATCATTGCTTCAATCGCGTCTACTACTTGTTGTGATTTGATGTCATTCAACGCATCACGATGAGGAGCGGCAAAAGCTTCAATGTCGTTGTCGAAGTACGAACCGTGCGCTTGAGCAAATTCATCCGATAGTGCGGCACGAATTAGAATGTCTGCGCCCAAACTGATGTCATTACCCGCGATACCGTAAGCGTCTTTCACCATTTTGCTGCCAAGGAATGATTTTGGATTGATGGAAACCACCATCGGGCCGACATTTTTCAACTGCAATCCCATAACGCGTGACCACATTGTCAGTGCCAATTTACTTTGAGCATAAGCTTCACCGTCTGACAGTGGTTTTTCGCCCATCAAGGCTTCGATGCTCACTGGCGCTTGTGCTGCAGAAGATAAGTTTACGACACGACCCGTGTTACCAAGTAGTGGGAGCAACTCTTTTGTCAGCATGTACGGCGCAATGGTGTTAACGGCAAAGCGTACATCAAGACCTTCTTGAGTTCTTGAGTTAGGTGTCGCGAATACGCCTGCGTTATTGATGATCACATCCAGTTTGCCAAAGCGCTCTGCCACTTCTGCAACCATCTGTTTAACGGCTTTGACTGAAGACAGATCAGCAACGATGCTTTCCACTTTGCCAGCATTCATCTCAATTAAGCCTTGCTCTACGTTTTGTAGTTTAGCCTCGTTGCGGCCATGAACAATCACGTGGTGACCATCTGCCACTAACATCTTTGCTGTTTCTAAACCAATGCCGTCTGTAGCGCCAGTAATCAGGATGATTTTTTGCATAATTGAGATTCCTCATGAAGTCGTTATGCAACAATCATAGAGTGAACAGAGTGATTAAACTATCGAGGTAAAGAGGGAAACACTTTATACGCAAAATTGAAAATCAATTTGTTATCTTTTTGTGGGCGATACGACGAATTAACCGCCCACGAAATGCTATGGTTATTTCAAGCGTTGCTTAAGATTTGAGCAGCTTGATTAACTAAAATACACTCAGCCCAAGAGGTCTTTATGTTAGGCGAAAATCACTCATTAACTCATGAATTCCCAGAACATTTGGATACCATCAATCAGCTGACAGCAAGTGACGCCTCGTTTGCTGAAAACGCTAAAAGCTACAACTCTCTCGATAAAGAAATCCGCGAACTAGAATTGCGAGGAAACCCACTCGACGACCATGAAATGAACACACTTAAACATAATCGTGCGGAGCTAAAAGACTGGCTTTACACAAAAATTATGAGCGCATAATTAAGACTGTGACTCCATGGATGGCGGCTCGAATTTCGAGCCGTTTTTTATGCCGTTTTTATACTGGTTCTACACGCTACTCGACAGGTAAGTGCCCTGTCTTTACCCAGATGATCGTCTCTTGATCAACAAAAGGAAAATGCTCGCTCATGTGTGGGTTGCGTAACCACGTATGCTGGGGGTAGTGACCTAATTCATCATTAAACTCACCAGACAGAACAAAGATCTCTTCCCCTCCAAAATGGCGATGAGGTTGAAACTTTTCACCTTTAAGCCATTTGACCAATGCAACATGCTCGTGTTCGAAGTTGTGCAATGGCATTACCTCCAATCCACCAATACCCGGTAACCACTCGGTTTGGTTGGTATTGATGCGTACCGTTTCTAGATCGTTAGGATCAAATTGATTAAGTTTCACTAAGATCACGCAACCATCTTTGCTGAATGGGGCATGTTGGCTTCCCGGAGGGTTTCGTAGGTAAGTTCCCGCTGGGTAATCGCCATGTTCGTCAGAAAACACCCCTTCGAGCACCAGTATCTCTTCTCCATATGGGTGAGGGTGGGGCGAAAACTGTGAATTTGGCTCATAACGCACCACGCTGGTGGTGTGCCCTGATTCTTTGGCTTCTCGTTCTAGTGGCTTTCGCCAAACGCCTAATGCTGGGCTGGCAATCCAATCTTGTTGTGCGGTGTTAATCACCAGCCGTTGTGAAAAATCCATGTTTAACATTGCTTGTTACCGGTGTCAGTCATGTTTGGAATAAATATATACCCAAGTGACTTCAAGATGCAGGATTCAGAGCGTTGTCACTGATTCAAGTTCAAGGAAAACAACGCAGCGTAATAGCAAGCTCTTTCCAAGTTGTTTGACGATGAAATTGCGTCAGTGACACGCTCCCAAAGGGCGAGTTGCCTTGGCTTGTATGCTTCGTTAACAATTTTTTATTTAGAGCCACTAGATCTTCAAATTGTTGCCTCGCCTTCAAACCAAGTCATTCTCGCTGAACCTAGCACTTTGAGGTTACTTGGGTATACACAGTGTCAAACTACACGTGTCTTGTCTGTTTGGCGGCTCTGATTTTTATCGTTTTAGCTCGCTGAACAAACATGAGGTAAGGCGGAGAGATGTGATGAGCAAACTGGATGTGTGATGGTCAATAATCATTAACCTTATGATTATTATTGATAATGTTTACACAAAATGATTTTACAAATTGTTACATGCTTTGCTTTTTTTAATTCTTGTTATGTTATAACATCCGCGAAATATTTGGTGGTGTTATAACATAACAAAATAAGGAAAAACGTTGTGAATAAAAAATTGGTCTCTTTAGCGGTTGGTAGTTTGTTTGTTTCCCCAGTTTTCGCCGATACGCTTTCGAACCCTCAGATTGGCGTGGTACTAGACGGTTACTA
Source organism: Vibrio sp. 10N.222.52.B12 (assembly GCF_002875385.1). Taxonomy (NCBI): domain Bacteria; kingdom Pseudomonadati; phylum Pseudomonadota; class Gammaproteobacteria; order Vibrionales; family Vibrionaceae; genus Vibrio; species Vibrio sp. 10N.222.52.B12. The sequence goes on from NZ_MDAW01000105.1 coordinate 65,255, forward strand.
TCAAGATGGCCAGCGTCATAACTCAGAGCGTGAAGAAGGTTTTGGCCTGGGTCATACTGAGCTGAACATGTCTGCAAACATTGATGATAAATTCCACGGTGCACTAACGGCGGTTCTAGAAAGCCACGGTGATGAAACCGAGCTGATGCTTGAAGAGGCGTTTATTGAGACACTAGCACTACCATACGGCTTAAATGTACGTGCAGGTCGCTTCCTATCTGACTTTGGTTACCTGAACAACCAACACATGCACACAGACAGCTTTGTTGAGCGTCCAATTGCTTACCGTACTTTCCTTGGCTCGCATTACTACGATGACGGTGTGCGTGCAAACATTGTTCTTCCAACTGACCTATATGTGAAGTTAGGTGTAGAAGCATTAAGCGGCAGCAAGATGTCTTCTGTTGAAGATGGTTCTGAAGTTGGCGTTTACACCACAACACTTAAGCTTGGCAGCGATTTCTCAGAGTCTTCAAGCTGGCAGTTTGGCCTGAGCTACCTACGTAACGAAAACGGTAAGGTAACAGAGTTCGAAGATCATGATCATGATCACGGCCATGCAGGCGAGCACGATCATGACCACAGCCACGCAGCTGCGGTAACGGGTGAAAACTTATACGGTGCAGACTTTGTATGGAAGTGGGCGCCAGATGGTAACTACAAGTACAGCAACTTCACGCTATCTGCGGAATACATGTTGCTAGACGGAGTGGTAGACAGCAAATACAAGAACGATGCTGAATCGCCAGACAACCTAAGCGCATACTACGTATCGGGTGTTTACCGCTTTAACCCAAGCTGGTCAGCGGGACTTCGTTACGGTGAAGCAGAAAGCTACGATGGCCATGCGCACGGCGACCACATGCACTTCACAGCACTGAACGATAAAGAAATGGATGCGATGATCGCATGGGATTCTTCTCACTTCGGAACTATCCGTGCGCAATACACTCGCATTGATAACCAAGACAGCGAGACAGACAACGTATTCACTCTGCAATACGTGATGACATTTGGAGCGCACGGTGCACATGCGTTCTAAGCTGACATTAAATAAATGCAGTTTAGCGATGATGGCGGCGGGGGCTGCCATCATCTCTTCACCTGCTTTGGCTCTTAACATCTTTGTTTGTGAGCCAGAATGGAAAGCTCTTCTCGAAAGTCACGCCCCAGACGCGACCATCTATTCTGCGACCACTGCCAAGCAAGATCCTCATTACGTACAAGCTCGCCCTTCTTTGATTGCAAAGATGCGCCAAGCCGACATGGCCATGTGTTCTGGCGCGGAGTTAGAAGTAGGGTGGTTACCTATGCTGCAAGTTCGCAGTAGCAATGGTGCGGTACAAAACGGTTCACAAAGCATGATCTACGCGACCGATTTCGTGCGCATGTTAGACACTCATGATCATGTCGACCGCAGCATGGGGGACATTCATGCGCACGGAAACCCACATGTGCAGTTTGCGGCTAATGACATTATTCCCTTGTCACATGCGGTGACGAAACGGTTACAAGTGCTTGATCCAGACAACGCGCAAACCTATCAATTTAACGGCATGAAGTTCCGTGCCCATTGGCGTAAAAAGCTCAATGAGTGGAATGAGAAAGCTGCACCATTGAAAGGCAAGCAAGTTGTGGGGTATCACGCAACCTATCGCTACTTGTACGATTGGCTTGGCATGGAGCAAATTGCTGACCTAGAACCGAAACCAGGTATTTCTCCTACCACTTCGCACCTTCAATCCTTAACTAAGTTGGACTCCGATTCTTTTGAAGCGATTGTCTACTCGTCGCATCAAGACCAGCGTCCAGCAAACTGGCTACAGAAACAAACTAATAAGCCGCTGATTCAGCTGCCTTTAACGGTTTCTGATGGCGAAAGCTTGGATGAAATGTATGACCAAGTTATCGATGATTTGTTGGATGTGCTCGTGCAACCTGTTCCGGTGAAGATCTAAATCATGGCAGATTATGCATGGCTATTACCCGCGGTGCTGTGTGGCTTGATCGCTCTGGTTGGTAACGTGGTACTCGGACAGCAAGTGCTAAAGCGTCAGATTATCTTCATCGATTTGGCGGTGGCACAAGTTGCCGTCTTGGGGGCTGCACTGAGTCACTATTGGTTGAACCAATACGATCTCTTTTCTGGTTCTTTCTTTGGTGAGATGGTTGGCCCTTGGATGATGTCGTTACTGCTTTGCGGTCTGATCGCCTTAATGGAAAAACAATATCAGCAACATCTAGAACCGATGATTGGCAGCTTGTTTGTGGTATCCGCCTCTCTAGCGATATTACTGGTGAGTAAAGATCCGCATGGCGCAGACTTTATTCAAGGTATCCTCAATGGTCAGTTACTTTGGTCAACATGGGATGATGTTTGGCCTTTGGCATTAATCACCGCAGCGATGTTGTTATTGGTGTGGCTCAAGCCAGAATTCATGCAGGGCAGTGGCTTCTATCTCATCTTCGCGATATTAATGCCGATTACGGTCAAGTTAACGGGCATCTATTTAGAATTTGCCTTGTTGGTGATTCCGGCCTTGTGTGCGGCAGCACTGAAAGGAACAAGATTCTTCGTTGCGAGCATCAGTATTGGCATCGTGGGGATATTGTCGGGCATCGCGGCGTCAGCGTATTATGACTTACCAAGTGGGGCGAGTATCGTGATCACCTTGTTCATTGCAGGCATGTTGTTCAATCTTTTGCTTCAGCCTTGGCTGCAAAAAGCGCAATCCGTTCATGAAGAAACAGCATGAAAACAGGCTGAGGAACCTGCTCGAACGTTGACCTAGTACTTTGGCTTAATGATAAAAAGGCTCCGCGTGAACGGAGCCTTTTGTTTAGCACTGCTTTTTCTTATTAGTAACCTTGCTAGTTATTAACTGATTACTTAGTTACTTATCTCCTACTATATTAGCAAGATTTGAACAGAGGTAGAGTCTGAGGTTGGATTGAATCTGTCAAAGTGTTATCCAGCGCAGGGAATAATTGATTAATTCCCGTTTCAGACAGCCCTAACCACGCCATTAAGCTCGCATGAAGCTGATCGGAAGAGATAGTTGGAATCACACGCCCACGCGAAAGCAAGTAAGGGCTTGTCTCCGATAAGTCTGGATATTCACCCACGATCGCTTTTCCTGCTACACCGCCGCCCATCACCAATGCGTGGCTTGCCCAGCCGTGGTCCGTACCATCCGTACCGTTTGGAATCAAAGTACGGCCAAATTCTGAATGAGTGAACGTCGTTACCTGATCAAACAAGCCATTGTTTTCCAAAGCTAATTGGAACGCGGCCATCGCTTCTGCCAACTCTTGCAGCAAACCCGTTTGGCGGCTAATTTGAGCAGAGTGAGTATCGAACCCGCCTAACTTACAACTAAAGTACTGTGCAGGATGCTGAAACTGATCTTTATGCAGCAGCAGTTTAAATACCGCTTTTAGTTGATTACCGATGCGTGTTTCTGGGAATACCTCAGTAATTTCGGCATTCAAAATGGCGCTGAACTCCTGATACATTCTGGTCGAGTCCACTGCAACACCAGCATAGTGAGACTGAAAAACGTTGCCGTAACTGCCCGTGTTTTGCAGTTGATCAAACAGATCTCGCGAACGTTGGTCATTAAAAATATCGCTCGGCGGTTGAGAGCCGACCGAGTTAGATTGCGCCTCGATACAGTTGGTCCACACTTGCGTGCCGCCAATATCAAACATTGGTGACAGCTCATTTAGACTGCGCAGCATAGTGCCGAGCTCGGTGGAAGTCTTAGCACCAAAGCCCTCTTTCGACAGAGACTTGGTCGCATGAGACTGAACCATAGTGGATTGATGAGAGTGGCTGAACAAATGAGCAGGGCGAGTACTCTCTCCATAAATCACATTGTTTATGCGTTGTGTCAGTGGGCCTAGGTTCACAACAGGTACAAGGCTAGCATTATCCCAATAAGTCTTGAGCGCAGCCATGGCAGGGTTTAATGCTAGCTTGGCGTCATCATTGACCGCATCTAAATGAATACAGCTCGTCTCATCCAAAGCCAAGTTGCCACGCAATGCTCGATATTGGCTGTTCGCCGGTGCGGCAGTAGGGATCAGCATATTGTAGCCATCGTTACCGCCCGCAAGGTCGATACCCACTACGGCGCGATAACCGTTTTTGCACTGATTGAAAGAGTCTGCAAAGGCAGGAAAAGCAGCAAGGTTAAGTGCAGAAACCCCAACACCAGCGGAACCTGCTTGTAAAAAACGACGTCGTGTTAAGTTCATGATGATTACCCCTGTGTGATGAATTCTGGTGAAAGCAATGCGTTCATAACGAGATTCTTAATCTCTTTGCGCCATTTAGATTGGCGACTTGGGCACTGGGCGAGGTAATCGAGATAGCATTGACGAGCTTGCTCACTCATTTGATAAGCAAACAAATACTCGTTGAGGTAATCCACTACGCCTTCGTCATCAAAAGCAAGGTATCGGGTGAACAGCACTTCATCCATGTACCAATCTTTGGCCTCTTCCTCGAGACGAGCGACAAGCTCACGGAACTGAATCCCATATTGGTAGATGTCATGCCATTGGTACACATTGAATTCTGGTGCCACTAGACCATTAAAATCAGGGTGGTTTGGCGCATCATCAGGTTGGTAATAATAAAACACAGAAGGTGCCGACAGTGGCAACGTTCGGTTATACCAATTGAACTGTTTTGGCCATATCAATACGCCGTCACGTCGCTTCACTTGTAGCGCGCGCATCGCATGGGTAAACACAGAAAGCGGGTCACGCAATTTACCCACCGTGCTGCCAGAGCGAAGCGCGTCTTTATCCGTCAGAATCGCGATTATTAAGGCTTGCATGTCGCCATCAGAACGTTTGAACGCACGGCGCACACGGCGAATATAACCTGCTCTTGGATTGCTGGTCACAAGCTTATTGATGAAGAATTTCGTGACAAATGTATAGAGCGTGTTTTGGCTCATCAAGAGCTCAATCACCGCTTCTAGTTCTTCTTCTGCGGACAGGCCTGCGGCAAACTTCTTACCTAATATGCGTTTTTCACCCATATCATGCTCGCCGCGCGGTAACATTGGCTGGCTGTACTTATCGTCACCGCGAATATCGATGAACTTCCAACCGGTAAAGACACGCGCCAGTTCTTCGATGTCCTCTTGTGTATAAGATGGCACTTCGTTACCTTCGGCATCCAAACGTACTTCACCGTTGTTACGCAGTTTAACTGGGCCAAGCGTGAACAGTTGCAACAGTTCACGTGCGTAGTTTTCATCTGGGGCAGTGAGCTCGTTAGAAACGTTATTCACAAAAGTCAGGTACTCACCCATGATTGGCGATTTCGACACAAAGCGAATCACATCGCGGAAGTTTCCGAAGGCATTATCGAGCAATCCGTCGAAGTAATTACACATGTAGCGACGCTTAGAAGCCGCTTTAAATGCCGGATCTTTCACACTAACTACGAACAGTTGAGACAGGGTATAAGCAATACGCTGACGCAAGATATCATCGCCTTCGACTGTCATGCGTGTCCAGCTGCTGGCGTAATACAAGCCTTGCCCTAAGTCCGGTACGTTGAGCTCATCTTGCTCAAAATGCTTCAGCCAAGAAGACGGTGTAATAAGTGTTTGTTGAGCGACCCAGTTTTCAATGCTTCCCGATTGAGCAAGATCATTAATGTCACGTTGGGATGGCCCGAACGTGCACTGTTGCAGCGTTCTTGCTGCATCTATGTAAGCCTGATTCATTTTATCTCCCGTAGGTTTTATTATCTTTCTCAGGTAAGGCGTCCTTTGCTACGTCCATATTTAAAAGCACGCCGTATCTTTAAATCGTAATCGAGAATTTTGATAACAAGAATGTAATACCCACAGGTTTATTGTGACTTTGCTGCATAATCTAAGAATTAGTTTCATGAGCTCTAAATGAAAGGCGAGTTATTCAACAAACAGCGCACTTGTTACACCGCCATATCGACAGAACGGTGACGGAAACCCGTTATTTTGCAAACCATCATCAAGTTGTCTTGATTAGTTCACATCCGGCTCCCAGACTGTTCCTATAGTTTGAAGTAAATATGAAAGACCCTGCGTATGAGAAGCGCAGCTGTAACGCGGCTAGGCATAAAAATAAAAAACGCTAGGGAAAAAGCGAATTTGTAATCTCAACATTTAAGGAAGACCAAGATGAAAGCGGAAAAAGTAGCAGTTGTTACTGGTGCGGCTCGTGGTATTGGCCAAGCGATTTGTGAGCAATTACTGGAAGATGGATTCCACGTTGTCGGGCTAGACATATCGCCTGTGGAATGGAGCCAGTCGGCGCAGCTAAGCAATTATCAAGTCAACTTGTGCGATGCAGCAGCTGTTAGCGAAGTGGTAGACAGTATCGTAAAGCAGCATGGAAGAATCGATGCGCTGGTTAACAATGCCGGTATCACGCGAGATGCCTTGTTGCCAGACATGCAAGAGCAAGATTGGGACAGCGTCATCGACGTAAACCTAAAAGCGGTGTTCTTACTCACTCAACGCGTTGCTCCTGTCATGTTAGAGCAGGGCGCAGGCAGTATTGTCAGCATCTCTTCTATTGTGGGTACGGATGGCAATATCGGCCAGAGCAACTACGGCGCAAGTAAAGGCGGCGTTATTTCTATGAGCAAAGGCTGGGCGAAAGAGCTATCAAGAAAGGGCGCGCAGATCCGCGTCAATTGTGTTGCACCGGGCTTTATCGCCACCGATATGACCAAGAACCTGCCAGAAAAAGTGATTCAAATGATGGAGGGCAAAACCCCGTTAGGTCGAATGGGCTCAGTGCAAGACATCGCCAATGGCGTCTCCTTCTTAACCTCCGACAAGAGCGCCTACATCACAGGCCAAGTACTCAAGATTGATGGTGGGTTAGTGCTTTAACCTTCAACACTCAGTCTCAAATAACAAACGCCCTTTACTTATGTGAAGGGCGTTTTTGTTGGGGGGAGTCAATTGAGTTACTGGCTAACAGTTGCCCATTCCTTGTTAGTAACGTTCAACCTCACAAATCACAGTGAGATGGTTTGAACTACTCCTTCTAATCAGCATAGTGGCTATGAAAGTGGGGTCTTACCAACTTCGCCAACTAATTCGAATAGGCCGTCTTATCTCCATTTTTTAACCTACCGAAGAAACGTGTTCTCTGTTAGAGTCACCGTCAACTACGCTATTGAATAAAGACACCCACAGATCGCATGTAATTGATGGATTTTTATTCACCCTTAGAACTCATTTTAGGAATCCCTAGTGACTAACAACGAAATTTTACGTCGTATCCAACACGCGTTAAACCTTAAAAACGCACAGATAATGAAAGCTTTCGGGCAGGCCGAAGTTACTGTGGCTCACGATAAAGTGGCAAACTGGTTAAAAGATGAAAGCGACAAATCTAGCGTTAAGATGAAGGATCAAGAGTTAGCGGTATTCTTAAATGGCTTTATTAACCTCAAGCGAGGCAAAAAAGACGGCGAGCAACTTAAGCCAGAAGTAGCGTTGACCAACAACATGATTCTCATGAAGCTGCGCATTGCGCTAGACATGAAAGCAGAAGATGTGTTGGACGTATTAGAAGTGGTTGGTATTAGTTTAAGTAAATACGAAATTGGTGCGTATTTCCGCAAGCCAAACAACAAAAACTACAAACAGTGTGAAGACCAACTGCTGTGCGACTTCTTAAATGGCGTGCAGTTTACCAATCGTCCCGATTCTGAAGAGTTTACTGGGTAATTTTTATCTCGAATCGAACGTGGTAATTGATTAAAAAAGCGAGAACCATTTCATTTGGTTACTCGCTTTTATCATGTTAAAGACCGATATTAGAGCTTCACAATCACGTCTACTCCTTGTCTTTCTTCAGTAGATACCTATCAAACCACGTTGAAATCTGGTCGGCTTTTAGAATCAAGACACACACCGCCCCCTAAGACCCCACCAAGCTAAAACCTTAAGCCAGTGAGGGGCCTCTATTCTGGTCAAGCTATTCTAGACATCTTGTAGTGATTCACCCAAACTGGCCACGTATATAGAGTTTTTCCATACTTTTGGTTATGCGAGCAGGGTCACGACTGACGCCATTAGTAACACGGAATTGTCCAAAACCTTCACAGACTGAATTTATACCTGTTGTGATCACCAAACACGTAAATCGATGATAAAAAGCCCTTCCTATTTCTAGAAAGGGCCTGTTTCTTTCGTTCTACCTATCTAGGTCGGCCGCAGTTCAATACAGAACAGCGAGTCCTACTGGCCAAAGTAATGAACCTAAAGTTACTCAGTAGGCAATATGGTGACTGGGGTGAAAGATGCCACCGCGTTGCCACCTGCACCAGGGCGGTCAACATAAGGGGTTTTCTGCAGTAGCGTGTAATACACGTCTACAAAGTCATCATCGTTTACCAAGATATTGTTTGGAATCAACTCAATGATTTTGCTGGTGATCTGCGGGATGATCACATAACCCTGTACCTCTGGATCAGGGATCATCTTCAGTACTTCTTCTGCGGCTTTGACCAGCAGTTTTGCAAGCTCTTTATAGTTGGTGCCGTCATCGTGCTCCATCAGAATAATGTCTGCTGCGCCCCAGCGGTAACGGGGCCAAAAAATGATGGTTTGATTTGGGTAATAGGTTTGCTTGTCGTAATCCAGATAAGGCATTTCGACCAGGTCAATCTGCGGTTCTAAACGGCTGGCATCAACGCCCGTTACGATCGCATAGATTTCGGCTTTACCTGAGATCCAAGGTTCTCTATCCACTGCTAAACGAATCTTTGTAAGCTGAGTGGTGTTCAGTTCTTCCGGTTCTGATTCGGATATAGAGTGACGAGCCTTGCCGATTAGAGGTTGTTTTTGAGGGTTGTCGACACTGTTTTTTCCGTCGGCATTGATTTGAGTAGCCATGCCAAGTTGGTTCAGCTCTGCTTGCATTGCCATCAGGCCAGCTTTGAGCTCTTTGGCGCCATCACTGTCAATCACGAAGACAGGGACATCCGGCATTTGGTAGACGTCTAACTCATGAACTTGCCCGTACACGTCATACGCTTCAATGTATTGCCAATCGGCATCGTCACCAGATGGTTCGAATGCGAACAGCGGGCTCTTACCATCTTTCCAAGCGTCAATCATGGTTTCATCAGCCATGCGGATTTCAAGAACGGAATCACTGAAGTTATTGATACCTTTCATCTTGCGATAGCTAAGATCGGCTTTTTGCATCTCGCTAGAGAAGGTCGAGTAGGGCTGAGCTGAATTCAGCTTGTCTATCGGCATCGATAAACTTTTTTCGGTGATCTGAGCTTTCAAAGAAGACTCAAGATCGGCGTAGCTGGCACTGATCTGCAATGCTAACGATTGTTTTTGCTCAGCAACGTTGGTTGAGGTTAATGACGAGGTAGTTGTGTTGATGCTGTCTGCATAGGAATGGAAGCCAACCACCGTGGTAGCAAGCGCCATACTGATCGAGAATGATGGTCTCATAAAAAGTCCTTATTTTAATTTTTATCACTAATAGAGTATTTACCCTACAAGGATCAACCTATCAATTTCGTGAATGCGTGAAAAACTTCGCTTGGACTTTTTGTTTCAGTGTGCAGCACAAGATCTCAATTTGATTAAATTTTATAAAATTTATCGAGTGCTAGCTTGATATTTCATAGTTTATAAATTGGTAAATAAGGAATTTGTGGCGTTATTAACTGCTGAATCTGTCTGTGTATCAGTTATCGGAATCGTTTTATGAAGCCGCTAGACAATAAGAACCATTGTGGTTTTTGATCACTATTCGGTGCTCAAAGCCTTGCACGATAAGGTCTGCATCTTTTCGTTCATCTTCTCTATGGCTAGTGAGTAGTGCGACCGTAAAGCATCCAGCTCTTTTCGCTGATAATACGCCAGAGGAGGATTGTTTGAACGCTAATTCAAGATGGAAGAACGGGCAGGGGATGGTACACACAGCTTAAAAGCCAACAGTCATAGCTGTTGGCTTTTTTGAAGGGCTAGTGAATCAATTGATATAAGTTGGATACTCGCCGTTTTTCATTCTCGCCTCTATTTGATTTATCACTTGTGGCAATTCTGCAATGGTCTCAATAACGTAGTGCGCACCAGCGGCGTAAAGCACTTTTTCTGCGGCTTGTTTTCGTTGTTCGATTTCTGTTGCTGTCATTGCTTGGAACTCTTCTGGCGTCGCCCCGAATTCGTTACCTGATACAGATAGACCAATCGTCCACATGCCTGAGTTTAGTCCTTCGTGAATACCAGCGACGGCATCATCAACCTTCACGCAATTGCTGACGCGTGTTACGCCCAAATCAATAACGTTCTTCAGTGCCATCCATGGGCCTGGGCGAGAGCCTGCTGCAATTTCATCGCTCGCAACCACACAATCTGGCGCGGATATCATCGTGGAGCTGGGAAGTTAATGTTCCCAACGTGGACTCCGAATACATTAGCGCAAACCAACTCCGTTATTACTTAATTGTAGTTGCAATAACGGGGCGGACCATACATTTTTGTGGGACAACAATATTGGGTTGTGGGTATGCGATTTCTTCATCAGAAGCTAGAAACATTCACTTTTCCGATATCGAATATTAGCGTTGTTACGATTGTGCGAATGATTCTCGCACATTTAGAGCAAGAGATTAATTTTTACCTTTCAAGTTATTGAATTTATAGGGAATAAAATTTAATGAAGAAATGCATATCTATTATTTTTACTTGGTGTATAGTGTCGGCAGCTCAAACGGTGAGTTATTGATAATATATTTAGTTCAAGATCTTCTCAGTTTTTTCGATTAAGTTCGTCATATCTATCCTGCGATACCTTATTCTTTATTCCTTATTTAGTAGCTTTCTTTTTAACTTAATCAATGTATCGAGATATATTATGTCAAATAAAACAACTGGCTCAGTAAAATGGTTTAACGAATCTAAAGGTTTTGGATTTATCACTCCTGATAACGGCGGTTCTGACCTGTTTGTTCACTTCAAATCAATTGTTAGTGAAGGCTTCAAAACATTATCTGAAGGCCAAAAGGTTTCTTTTGTTGTTGAGCAAGGTAACAAAGGCCCTCAAGCGGGTAACGTTACGTTAGTGTAAGACATTTCTAAAAAGTCTCTTCTGTCGAGGAGACTTTTTTACTTTACGTTTAATAAAGATCCCGAAGGTTCGAAATACGAATAAAAATAAATATTGGGATCGATAAGGTAAGAAGTAACATGAGAAAACCAGTAAGAAAATCAAGCAAGAAAACACAGAAAAACAACTTCGAAGAACGGTTCGCTGCGATGGTAAAAGAATACCAAGAAGCGAAAGAAATTCTCGAGTCTATGACTGAAGGTTCATCAGAATATTTAGCACAGAAAAAAGCATGTGATAAACTTTTTGCAAACGCTGAACGATACATCAATAAAAAATAATGAATTGAAATGGCTTTATTCTAACCTGAATAAAATTAACTAAAATTATTTTGCTTAGAATCACTACATTTTTAAAAGCCTGAGCCTCAGTTTTCTGCAATCGTTGGTTCAATCTGTGTTGATCTCATTTAGAAAAATCATTGAATTACTGTTGCCCACTTATGTTCTGACTTGTGTAGTATCATTGTTGTTTTCATAGCCAATATGAACGCGGTGCGAAATTCAGTAACCCACCAAAAATAGGATGATATATGAGCAAGCTACCTAAACCGACACAAAAGCAGAAGCAATTTAGTATTAATCCGAAAGGGAAAGGGGTTAAGCGGATACCGGAAGAGTTGAAAACAATGGGTGTTCGCAAACGCATAGAAGAGATTGAGGAACAAAAAGAATGGGATAAGGAGTGGGGACTATGAGCTCAAGAAACCTCTCTGAACTTATCAATACGACACTCCTCTTACACTCCGAAAAGCTGAGTAACTTGGACCGAGACATGCTTACAGGTTTACGAGATCAACTTAATCGTGAGCAAGCTTTGTCAGACAAACAAGTTAAACTGTGTCAAAGGCTACTACGAAAAACGAATCAAACCTGTGTATTTATTCATGACGTTCCAAACGAATCATGATTGCTAGCAAACATCAGTCTTCACTGCTATCTACCCAGCCATCATCAAGCGTCATTCGACTTAGCATCTGATCCATTAAATCTTTAATCTCAATTCGCATTGCGCCCTCTGGCGCATGATGCTCAGCTGAGCGCTTGGCGTTCGTTAGACTTTTCATGAAGATAGCTTCGCTATCCATTACGGCGTGTTTCGCGTTGAAGTAAGTGACCTGATAGGTCGGCATAGTATTATTCCTTTTATGGAGATGTGATGATGTGACGCTTTCAATATAGCATTGTTTCACTCTTAAACGTTCGAACTTACTTGGTTTCTTGCCAAAAACTGACTAGGCAAGCAACTGATTATCAAGGAGTATGGACGGAAAAGGCACATCGCACAATGGCCATTACCTCAGCCTTATCCACAAACCTGCGCACTATGACTATTTTCATCGCCCCCATTGGTTAAGCAACTTAACGTCCCACTTTCCATAATATGATGTGTACCCCTGATATGTCGTGGTTGCTATTCTCAAAGGCCAACGATTTGAAGGGCACTGCCTTTTATGGGCAACCTTGTGTGGGTTAAAGTTGAATTTTAACTTGTCGCAGTTTCTAGCTCAGAAGTGCCCCAAAGTGTGCTTTGAACGTCATTGAAAGGCATTAGAAAATCCAATATGAAAAAATGTAACATTAGTGTAATGAACTACTAATATTAGATAGTCTTTAAGTGGCGTTGTTGATTAAATCAGTTGAACCTTTCATCAACCTTGCGACCTGACCCTACGTCGTAGAGGTATGGGGATGTTATAGGCAGTCATAAAAGATAACTAACTGACGTCAATATGATAAAGCGTTGTGCAAACGAGGTAAAGTTACGTTTTGGGGTGACGGCTCAGCCGCTGAAGCATGGCAATGCAAGAACTACAACGGCAAACGTGTCGAGGCTTGATACCACTACTAAAACAGTTTTGATGATTAAAGCAATATTCTCTCTCCCTTTATGAGTGCTTCAAGGGTTTATCGACGCTATATCTTCATTGATGACCCTACTGTCTTTTAGATTTATATTACCACTTCCAACGGATAACTACTGAGGAGCATAGTACTGATATTCTATTGGTTCTGTTGAATAAAATAGCCATTTCCAACCAAAAATTTCATATTCATACTTTTCTGGTCAGAAACAATAATTAGCTTTTCTCTGTGGTATGCGCTCGGTGAATTGATGGGGCGCATACAAACTTTATTATCTGTCGACTTAGAGAAAATTCTCAAGGCCATAGTAAAGCTGCTTTCTCTTAAGAACTTCTTTGCAACTTAATATCACCCCTGCCATAAAAGATTCTCTATCTGAAGTGGAATGTGTTAATTTTAATACTTCCCCTTTTGAACCAAACAGAACGCTTTGTTTTGCTATGAAGCCATCCATACGAATAGAATGAATTTTTATGCCATGAACGTTAACATCTTGAGACAATTTAATCTTGGTCTGCTTTGAACCAACATCATGAATTACAGATGATATCAACTCTGCAGTTCGAATAGCGGTTCCTGATGGGCTATCTTCCTTCTGAATACTGTGTGCTTCGACTATTTCAACATTAGGAAAGTATTTTGCAATCTTTGCTGAATAAATCATCATTAGTACAGCACCAAGAGAGAAATTAGGAGCAATCAATCCTCCTAAAGCTTTTTCTTTTGAAAGTACTAAGAGCTCGTCGACTTGGGCTTGAGTAAAGCCGCTAGTTCCAATTACTGGCCTTGAACCACATTCAAGTATAATTTTAGTATTCTTATAACCCAACGAAGCTAGTGAAAAATCAATTACAACATCAGGTTGATGCCTAATGATTTCAGCACGCAGGTCATGTTGACTGTTTGTACATTTAACTAACTCAAATCCATTCTCTTTGAGCAGTGCCTTTTTCGTGATTATACCCATTCGTCCAGTATAACCATTAATCAAAACACGAATCATAAATCACCATAATAATTTCTTAATTGAACATATATTTTTCTCTTGTAAGGAATTAACAGTATAAATATAGCTGAAACTGTTAGTACACCACAAGCATATAAAACACCGGTATTTCCATAAAAATTAATAACAACACCTGTTAGAATAGCACCAAACCCCATCCCCACACGAATAGCGTTATTGTACAAAGCTGAAGCAGTACCTACATTTTGAGGCAGTAAATTTTGGAAGATTATCAGGCCGACAGATGATGTAACTCCAATAAGAGACGCATTGAAAAATTGAAAAACAATCAAGGAGGTTTTAGATTCTAAATGAGGTAAAATAATATAAAAAACCAGTCCTAATATCATACCGACAATTAGTAATATTTCACCATTGAATTTTTTGACAGCATATCCAGAAAAAATAATCAATGGAACTTCAAGTAAAGCAGCAAATCCCATCAATAAACCTACGAATGCTATATCAAGACTTAATGTTTGTACGATGTAAAGTGGCAGTGTAATAGTGTACATATTAACAGCAGCATATAATAGAATAAATGCAACGGCCAAAGAGCTGACTCTTCGGGAAGTGATAAATAGAGACTTTAACTTTATGGTTTTCGTATTACATGGCGATTCCTTTTTTTGTATAGAAAATGATAGTAAGAAAGATATAAAATATAAAATTGCCGAAATGACAAATACCCATTTATACCCTAAATGGTTTAATAAAGTAAAAGAAATTGCCGGGCCAATAACCCAGGAAATAGATATTACAGCTCTTTGTAAGGATAGTGTTATTGCTGTCGATTCATGTTGATTCAGCTCCCTCATAATCGCAAATAATTGTGGAACCGCTGCGCTGGATACCGAAACAAATATCGCTCCAAAAAGTAAAATTGAAAAGTAAGATTCACTCATTGCAAACAATATACATCCAGTGCTAGCTATTAGTGAGCTGAACTGAATAATAGTTTTTCTTGAAAGGTTCTTGTCACTACGATGTGCTAGGTATTGACTGATAACAGTTGATGATATCATCGATAAGAAAAAATAAAATCCGATTAAAAATGGAGATACGCTTAATTCCTCTGCAAGATAAATAGATATGACAGGAGCAAAAAACGTCGAACTCAGTGAAAACAGTGACGTATGCAATAATATATTTATAACGGAGTTTGATTCTTTTTGTTTCATTTGGATAGCCAGCATGTATTAATTAACTTTTCAATATTATGGCCATTGTCTGAACCAACAAATGGCAGGACTCCTACTAGGTATTTATTGTATGTAAAGTCAATATATATAAAGGATCTTGCCGAAGATTCTTGCCCTATAGTTAAATTACCAGTAGATTGACGTTTTCCAATGTTAGTCCCTAAACCAAATGTTATTGATTGGTGATAAGCGTTCCAATCATAACCACTAACACCTGTTACGAGGGGCGTTTTAAACAGGCTAACTAGAGAAGCAGGTATTCTAGAAACATCAAGGCCTAGAAAATATCTAGCTATTTTTCTTAGGTCATTAGTTGATGTAATTAATCCACCTGACGCTAAAAAATAATCTAGCACGTCATTGCTCATGTAGTTGGAAATTAATCTTCGTTCAAACTCTTTTATATATAAGTTTGCTTTCAATTGAAGTTCAGAATCTACGTACATAGTTTCAGAGAGTCCCAAAGGTTCAAGGACATAATCATTAGCTATAGTTTTATAGTCCTTCTTACCTATATGGCTAATAATTTTTCCTAATACAATATAACCTAGACTCGAATATGACCATTGACTGCCTGGCGTAAATTGTAGGCTGCCCATAACAACGTCATAGTCAAAAGTGCGTTTACTTATGGGTTTGGCTTGTCTTTGAGGGTAGAATTCTCCATTTGCACCATTATCAGCATCTAGACCTGAAGTGTGTGTCAGTAAGTGCTTGATAGTAATTCGGTTATTGCCAATATTTTTAAAAGTAGGTATGTAGTTAGATACAGGTTCGTTAATAGAAATGAGACCTTCTTTCATAAATTGAGCAATGATCAGAGAGGAAATCCATTTAGATATAGATCCCGCATAGAACTGCTTTGACATATCTATTGTGCGATTGGCAGCGTAGATGCTTGAACCATTAAAAAACTCCAAGCAATACTCATTAACAAGTTTGGATTCGACGAGTCTATCCAAGAACAAATTACAACTCATGAATTATACTACCTTTTAATACTTCTTTAATAGGAGTAAGCGCAAGCTTACTATCGTCAAATGTGATTTGATGCTTGTTAAGAAAATCTGAATACATAACAAGGTCTAGTGAATCAATGCCAATATCAACAGGTTTTAAGTTAGAGTCGGATATTTTTCTATTCCATATAGTTTCTAGTTCGGATAGAAGAGGTTGAAGAAAATTGTCATCTATAACTGGGGAATGAGTTCCTCGATCAACGTGATTGATAGTCGATTGTCTATCTATTTTTCCTGTGTTTGTAACTCTAAATTTATCAATAGAATATATTCTTCCAGTTGAAGGTATATCTAGTTTTCTCAAGTAGTCATTGATAATTTTAATGGATAGCCCGAAACCTTCATATATAATTAGTAGCTCTCCATTATCACTATAGCACATGAAATTATTACCAAATTCTACAGACAGATTATTTTCTAGATATTCAATATTTATCATCTTGCCTTTGTACTTAAATGAGCTAGTTAATCGTCCAACAATAGATATGACACCGTCCTCTTCTTTTCCTATATCACCTGTTCGATAGCGAACATATCCATTTGGCAAAAAAGAAAACTTGTTTGAATTTTGAGTACTAATCAAATAACCCATACTGCCGTAGCGACTTTCAATTACTATTTCTTTGTTGTCATCTATATATAGATTTACATCAGAAAGAGGCTTCCCTATCACTCCTTGTTGACTTGTATTTTCATATGTTATTTCTCTTACGGATTTGCCCAACGTCATTTCTGTTGCACCATAAATGCTATGTATGCTAGAAATATATTTCCAGTTCACTAAATTATAATTAACCTTACTAGGGCATTCACCACCCAGCAATAAACCAAGTGTCTTTACATTAGCCTCGCTAGTATGAAGACTAGTTAGTAGCTTGTTAAAAATCAATGGCGTTGTATTTACATAAGCGCTCAATATTCGTTCGTCGTTTTTAATGCTATATATACAGTCATCTAACCCACCTAAAAATAGATTTCCTTTGTTTATAATTGTTATGAAATATGATCGAAGAATTGCATCAAAAGTGAATCCTACCATTGGGTAAGATGTGAAATCTTTTAGGTTAGGGACAGTTATACTAATATTATCTAAGAAATGACTTACCGTTTTAATTTGACCTAAAACGCCTTTTGGTTGTCCTGTTGAACCAGATGTAAAAAATATAAAATCATACGGTTGGGAAGGATAGGTAGATTCAAAAAATAATGTATTATCATCTCTAAGGTCGAAATTTATTACATTTTTTGCAGTAGTAAAATAAACTTCATCGTACTTTTCAGAAACATTAATAATTAAAACATTATCTAACGCGTCAACTTTTTTCTCATTTACTTCGTGATTGTCATTTTCATACAAAGTGAAGAACGGTTTGCCAACCTTTAATGATGCTAGAATAGAGATAAAAGCACCAATTGAATGGTTACCAAATATTCCTATAGTATGATACTTATCATCTTTTAATATACGAGCATATCTATTTACAATCTTTTTAACGTAATGACTATCAAATGTGTTTGATTTTGTATGAATCTTGAAATTTTTACATAGTATTTTGTCAGTGAAATTATTCATCGATATATGTCTTTCACCTCAAATTACTGTTGAAAATTTATCATGAAACCATTCGTCATTATAAATGGTATCCAAATATTTATGCCCTAGATCTGGGCAAATAACCAAAATATGCTGTTCATCATCAGACTCTTTTATAAATTCATGAGCAGAATGAACTGCGCTGCCAGATGATCCGCCTAATAATATACCTTCGTCTTTTGCTAGCGTCCTAACCATATTAAAAGCATCTATATCAGACACTTTTTTCTTAACGTCAATTGCTTCATCTATATAGTTTCCAGGCTTAAACGATAAGCCTGTACCATTTTGTAGAAATGGAGCCGGATGACCTCCGAAGATAACAGAACCTATTGGCTCTACTCCGATGGTCTTCAAATATTTAATCTGTTCTTTAATAGCCAAGGATATACCAGATAGATGACTACCAGTACTTACGCATCCAACTAATACATTAATACAAGGTATGGATTGTACGATGTTTTTGTAAATTTCATAACCTGTGATTGTGTGGTGATAATCTATTAAATGCCCATTTGAATACTGATCTAAATAAATCCCATTCAGTTCGGTAGCTATCATTTTAGCTCTTTTGATTCTTGGAATTTGATAAGAACCATTCTTATCTTTTTCTGTTGAAACAATAACTCTAGCTCCATATGCTTTCATTGCTAAGATATTTTGTTTTGAAGCTTTTGGATCTACAACACAGACAAAGTTATAACCCATATTTGCACTTAGCATTGCAAGAGCAACGCCTAGGTTTCCTGAGCTTGCCTCAACAATAATGCCACCTTTTTCTAGCGATTTGTGTTCTTCCGCCCATCGAATTAGTCCAATTGCAGTCCGATCTTTTATGCTGCCACCAGGGTTAAATCCTTCGAGTTTACAATATATTGCAGACTTGTCATTTTTACCTTTTAAGGTGTTTATTTTTACAATCGGATTATTACCAATAATTTTAGTTAAGGTGTTTTTGCATTCCATCACTGAAACCTCTCAATAGAAAATGGTTTATATTCATGTTTCATTTCATCACTTACAATATCTGCCAATATCTTGGCTGACATAGGTGCTCCAGCTAGACCTGTATGACCATGCCCTGAGTTAATATAAAGACTATTCTTCTTATTTAATGAAGAGATTATTGGTAAGCTGTCTGGTGTTGAGGGCCTAAATCCACTCCATTCCAAAACTTCACTATATTTTATGTTTGGAAATATTTTAGTAATTGTACTGTGTAAGTATTCGTAACTCATTTTAAAATCTGGAGAACTATTTGATCCTTTGAATTCTGCAATTCCAGCGACTCTTAATCCACTATCCATTGGTGTAATACACGTTTTGCTTTCGTTATGAATGATGTTGAATTTTGGTTTGATGTTACAGTTTTTAAAATGTAAGTGGTAACCTCGCTCTCCAATGATAGGTACCGATATTCCTATCTTTTTTAATATATCTTTGGATTTGTAGCCACTTGTTATAATGACAGCTTCAGGATTCAATTCACCATGATTTGTAGATACGGAAATAGATCCATTATTATCAATAAGAGAAGCCTTGGAAGAAATAAATAGACCACCATTAACCTTAAACAATTCAAACAAGCTTTCACATAGTAGTGGTAGATTTGAGCAATATCCATCATTATTAATGATGACACCACATTCAATATTTTTACTTAACTCTGGTAATTGTTCTGATAATTGGCTTGAATTTATCCTTTCAAAGTTAACTCCACGCTTATTACGTATTTTCCAGCCTAACTGGTTATTATTAAAGTCGCTTAACTTATCATATAAAGTTATATAACCAGATTGTTTTATGATTTTTTCAATCCCTAACTCTTTAGTTATTTCCTTATATAGTGAAATTGTATTTTCATTAACCAATCTTAATGACTTTGATATATTTTCAACTCTTTTTAATCTACTATTTCTGAAGAACTCAAAAAACCAAGGTGAACTTTTAATTATCTCTTTAGTTGATATTTTTGGTCATGACTCAAATAGGTTG
>NZ_MDAW01000106.1:0-26479 GCF_002875385.1 Vibrio sp. 10N.222.52.B12
AAATCCGGCTCCCGCAACCAATTTTCAAGCGATAGTTTTAGTCACTAACTCAAACCATCGATGAATGTAACTCTATTTGCAATAGAGGTTACAGCCAGCCACATCGCTCTTTTCATAATGCTGAGAAGCATCAATCCCTGAAAAATAAAACTCTAATCCGCATCGAATGGTGTCGGACGATTTCGTTTGTGTTTTAAACATGAGACGAGACGGCTGACCAATGAATATTCTGGTGTTTGGGGCGTTTTCACATCTTTAATTAACAGAGTTATCCACATATATCGTTCTGTGGATAAGTTGGTTGATAAAGTGTTTTCTGCTTGGGGTTTAAAGGTTGTAAAGAAAGATCTTTTCCAAATCTGACAGCGGCTAAACTTTTTATTAAACGCTTAAGTTGTTGTTATATATGGGAAAAGGTGCTTTTATTGCGGATCGGGCGCGTTAAGTTTGGATCATTACTTTGTGTTTTTTTGATCCTAATCATTTCTTTAGGTTGTGTTTAACTTTTTTCTATAACCTATTTTCTCTCAATACTCTTATTTTTTTCCACATTACAGAATTGAGAACAAGGTCATGAATTGATCGGGCAAAAAATGTTTTCAATCTCTTGCATATGAGCTACGCATTTATGCGTCTCTTGGTAGGCCTTTTTCGACAATCCGGATTAACCGCTTTTTCTTCGTTTCTACCGAGTCGGACTCATTGGTCGGAAGCTGATTAATTTGTTGCGTCAATGCCCATTCGATATGTTCATCAAGCAATTCACTTTCGCCACGTTTGTTTTCCAGTGCTTCAATGATTTGTTGACTATATTCTGCATTGCCAAGTGCGACAGAAATATTACGCAGCCATTGAACATGACCAATTCGACGAATCGCCGATCCCTCCATTTGTTTAAGGAAGGTCGCTTCATCCCAATGAAACATTGTCAGTAAATCAGGCTCTTCAAAGCTATCTCGGCGATGAAAGTCTTCTTGTTCCGTTAGTTCTGCGTATCGATTCCAAGGGCAGACTAATTGGCAGTCATCGCAACCATAAATGCGGTTGCCTATTGGCTTACGGAACTCTTCAGGAATCACGCCATCAAATTCGATGGTGAGATAAGAGATACAGCGACGCGCATCCACCACCTTATCCTCAACGATTGCTTGAGTCGGGCAGGAAGTAATGCATGCTTTACATTTGTCACATTGATCGACGCTTGGTTCATCTACTGGCAATGGCAGGTCAATCAGCAATTCGCCAAGAAAGAACCAAGATCCACAGTCTTTGTCTAAGATAAGTGAATGTTTGCCTGTCCAGCCTAGCCCCGCTTTCTGAGCAAGAGGTCTTTCTAAGATAGGAGCAGAATCGACAAATGGACGGTAGCCATACTGTCCTACTTCTTGTTCGATAAGCTTGCCAAGCTTATTCAGTTGCTTTCTTACTAGCTTGTGATAATCGCGTCCAAGCGCATAACGACTAATGTATGCGTGATTCTTGTTAGCTAAGTTGGAGGCGAAGTGGGCTTCCGGAGGTAGGTAGTTCATGCGTACGCTTATTACACGTACGGTTCCCGGCAAAAGTTCATCTGGTCTTGCGCGCATCATGCCATGACGGGCCATCCAATCCATTGAACCGTGATAGCCAGCATCAAGCCATTTTTGCAGAGCCGCCTCATGTTCACTAAGATCAACATCGCAGATACCGACTTTCTGAAAGCCGAGCTCTTTACCCCAAATTTTGATTTGTTGAGCGAGTTGTTCGAAGTTCATGTTTTATCACCGAGATAAAGGGGGGCGGATCTTACCGGATCTTACTCATTGGTGCTACCAGAAAGTCTAGACATAAAGTCGAGAAATAGATTTTGAAACAAAGTCATCGACTGTTGACTTTGATGTGACCAAATCTGTTTATGCATTCAATAGAATCAGGGAATTAGGATTTGTCTTTTTGACTACTTTTTTCGCATATATGACATTTGAGAGCTTGTCTCTCAAAACCAACACAGTTTACTATTCCTGTTCTTTTGATTTTTATATAGTCAACGATCATTAGTTAGAGATACATCAATGAGCACGAAACAATTTAATCTTAAAGATGAGCATGAAACGGTAGCACTTGGTACCGCATTGGCTCAGCTTTGTTCTCAACAAACCACTATTTATCTACACGGGGATCTGGGTGCGGGTAAAACAACATTTAGTCGTGGTTTTGTCCGTGCTCTTGGTCATCAAGGCAATGTAAAAAGTCCAACCTATACTTTGGTTGAACCTTATCAGTTGGATAAGTGGCAAGTTTATCACTTTGACCTTTATCGTCTTGCGGATCCTGAAGAACTTGAGTTCATGGGGATTCGTGATTATTTCACTGATGATGCGATTTGCTTAGTTGAATGGCCAGAAAAAGGGCAAGGATTGCTGCCACAGCCAGATCTTGATGTGGACATTCGTTACCAAGGCGAGCAGCGTGTAGCCGAATTAACGGCGAATAATGAATATGGTGTGCAGTTACTCAGTCAATTGGAGCTATGTTGAGTCTTTCAAAATTTAGAGCGGTGGCAGCGTTAGTTGCCACTCTTCTCCTTATCATCCCCAATTTAGCGTTTGCTAACGTTGTTAAAAGTTTCCGAGTATGGCCTTCACCTGATGAGACTCGTGTCGTCATCGATTTAAGCGCGGAAGCTGACTATTCCTATTTCTCTCTATCTGGGCCGGATCGCCTTGTTGTGGATCTCAAAAACACATCAATGCAAGCGAAGTTGCCTGTCACTGTGACGGATAGTCCAGTGTTGAAGCGAGTGCGCAAAAGCTCTCCACCTAATAAAAACACTTACCGTTTGGTGTTTGAGTTGAAAAAAGGTGTTAAAGCCGAGTTGTTTACGCTCAGCCCGACGCCGGGTGGTCAATATGGTCATCGTCTCGTCATTGACCTGCCACATGGCAAAAAGACAGCGACACCAGCGGCTAAGCTAAATAAGCCAACAACGACCAACAAAGACATGAGCACGGTACAGCGCGCTCAAGAAATTTTGATTGTGATCGACCCTGGTCATGGCGGTGAAGATCCTGGCTCTATTGGCCCATCTCGTCGTAAATACGAAAAAGACGCGGTACTGAGTATTTCTCGTAAACTGTCGGCGCAACTCAATGCCGTTCCGGGTATCAAAACTCGCATGACGCGTACCGGAGATTACTTCGTTAACTTGAACCGTCGTGTTGCGATTGCACGTGAAAATGATGCTCATCTGTTGATCTCAATTCACGCGGATGCCTTTACTTCACCAAAACCACGCGGTGGCTCTGTCTTCGTTTTGAATACACGCCGAGCAAACACAGAAATTTCTCGTTGGGTTGAAAACCACGAGAAACAGTCTGAGATCCTAGGTGGATCTGGTACTGCGTTTGTCAGTAACACCAATGACCGCAATGTTAACCAGACCTTGTTAGACCTTCAGTTCAGCCATTCTCAGAAAGAAGGTTACAAGTTGGCGACGAGTATTTTGGGGGAAATGGGCAAAGTCGCTCGTTTGCATAACTCAAAACCAATCAATACCAGTCTTGCGGTTTTACGCTCTCCACAGATCCCTTCAGTACTGGTTGAAACCGGCTTTATCTCGAACCCAACGGAAGAGAAGTTATTGTTCCAACGTGCTCACCAAGACAAGTTAGCGCGTGCGATCACTAAAGCCGTTGTTCAGTACTTAAAAGATAATCCACCAGAAGGTACGGTGTTCTCTTCTTCATCGAAGTCTGCTGTTCACACGGTAAAACGAGGTGAGTCTTTATCTGTGATTGCGCAAAAATACGGAACGTCGACCAAAGCCATCATGAGTGCGAATAAGCTTAAATCTAGTGGTTTGGCGGTCGGTCAGAAGTTGAAGATTCCGGGCTCTGGTGCGGTTTCTATCTCGATTCCAAATAAACCTAATACGGTGGAAACTGAGACAATCACACACACGGTTAAATCAGGTGAGTTCCTCGGTAAGATCGCCAGTCATTACAAAGTGAAGATTGCCGATATTCGTCGTGAAAATAATCTGAAATCAGACACGGTTTGGGTCGGTCAGAAGCTGAAGATCACTGTCGCAGTGAAAGACAAGCCAATCCGCAAGCACAAAGTTGCTCGTGGTGAATACCTAGGTAAGATTGCATCGAAGTATGGCGTTAGCGTCTCAAGCATTCGTAAAGCAAACAACCTGCGTTCTGACGAGCTTGCCGTAGGACAGGTACTGATCATTCCAAACAAATAAGTGAGCTTATAACTCATCATGACCATTAAGATTTTGCCAGCTCGGTTGGCAAACCAAATCGCGGCAGGAGAAGTGGTTGAAAGACCCGCTTCTGTCGTGAAAGAACTGGTAGAAAACAGTCTCGACTCTGGCGCGACTCGAATCGATATCGATATCGAAAAAGGTGGCGCCAAGCTAATTCGCGTGCGCGATAACGGCAAAGGGATTGTTAAAGATGAGTTAGGTCTGGCGCTCAGTCGTCATGCCACCTCTAAGATCCACACATTGGACGATCTTGAAGCCATCATGAGTCTGGGTTTCCGTGGTGAGGCGTTAGCGAGTATCAGCTCGGTCTCGCGCCTTACCATGACTTCTCGCCCAGCAGCACAAGAACAAGCGTGGAGTGCTTACTCTGAAGGTCGAGATATGCAAGTTAAGCTCCAACCGACTGCACATCCGATAGGCACCTCGGTTGAAGTATTAGACCTATTTTTCAATACGCCGGCACGTCGCAAATTCCTTAGAACTGAAAAGACGGAATTCGCACACATTGATGAGCTTTTGAAGCGTATCGCACTGAGCCGCTTTGACGTTACCATCAACGTACGGCACAACGGCAAAATGATCCGTCAATACCGCGCGGCAAAGAACCAACAGCAAACTGAAAAGCGTATTGCGGCGGTATGTGGTAACGCCTTTGTGCGTAATATGCTGCGTATTGAACTGGAGCATCAAGGGTTGAAGCTTCACGGCTGGATCACGACGCCGGAGGGAGCAAGACAGCAAAGCGATTTGCAGTACTGTTATGTGAATGGACGAATGATGCGTGACAAGTTGATCAATCATGCGATTCGCCAAAGCTATGAAACCAGCCTTAAGCCAGATCAGTTTGCTGCGTATGTGTTGTTTATTGAACTGGACCCGCACCAAGTGGATGTTAACGTGCATCCAGCCAAGCATGAAGTGCGTTTCCATCAAGCCCGCTTAGTGCATGACTTTATCTATCAAGCTTTGGCAGATGCGCTTGCGCAAAGCTCGGTGATTGATAAACCTCACGTCAACGAATCCGCGTTCCACCATGTCGACCCTGCTGAATCTTTTGAGGCAAGCACGGAAAATCAAGAACCAGTCAGCGCACCAGAGCCTGTGAATTCTCCTGTGCCAGAGCATGTCTATCAAGCGATTGATAACACTCCAGCTTATCCGGGGCGTTCAGACTATGAAACGAAACCTCGCGATAGGGCACCAAGTGATTCTTCTGTGCGAGAAGCACGTCCGGCGGATTCTTTCAGACGAACAGATTGGGTTGAATCAAAACCTGCGCCTAAACCAAGTTCTAACAGAGAGCAACGTCATGCAGAGCCTGCGCCAAGTAAACAAGAAGTGCGTGCTTATCATGAATTGCTTCAAACGCCAGACTTTGAGCCTCAAACTGAAACGATAGGAGAGGCGGTAAGCGTATCAACAGAGACAGAACTCTCTCCCGTTACGGCACTTAGCAAAGCTTTAGCCGTGGTGGACGAACAGTATGTGTTGATGAGCAGCGACAGTGGCGCAGCTTTGGTCGCGTTGCCAAGAGCGGAGTTTTATCGGACCAAAGGTCAGCTCACACCAAGTGACGGAGCGTTAAAAGCTCAACCGTTACTGGTACCATTATCGATCAAGTTGGAATCGAGCTTGGTTCAATTAGCACAAGATTATCAGCAAGATTTTGCTCAGCTTGGTATCCAGCTAAAATTACGAAATGATAAAGCGTTGATGGTCATGGGAGTACCGGCCCCGTTGCGCCAACAAAACTTACAAAATCTGATACCAGATCTGTTATCTTACGCGCAAACTCGCTTGACGGGAGAGATGGCAACGGCGTCGCTGTTATCTGAGCTGATTGATTGGCTTGCGTTGCAAGTCACAACGGTTAAGAGCCACTATACTCTCTCTGAAGCCATTCAAATTATTGCGGAACTTGAACAGCTAAGACATGGTCAATTGCCATTGGAAGACACCCATTTTGTGTCTGCTGTTGATTTCTCTGCCTCGATTGCCAAATTAAAGCCATGACAGACAAACTACCTTTGGCCCTCTTTTTGATGGGACCAACTGCATCAGGTAAAACAGAGCTCGCCATTCGCCTACGCCAAAAATATCCGGTTGAGATCATTAGCGTCGATTCCGCATTGATCTACAAGGACATGAATATTGGTACGGCTAAACCTGATGAACGCGAACTGAGCCTAGCACCGCATCGTCTTATTGATATCTTAGATCCTAGTGAATCTTACTCAGCGGCAGACTTTCGTCGTGATGCCCTACAAGCAATGGATGACATTGTTGCAGAAGGGAAAATTCCGCTCTTAGTCGGCGGTACAATGCTGTATTACAAAGCATTACTTGAAGGCCTATCACCTCTTCCTGCTGCAAATCCTGAAATTCGTCAGCAAATTGAGCAAGAAGCATTGACTAAAGGTTGGTCAGTGTTGCACGATGAGCTGAAAGAGATTGATCCTGTATCAGCTGCGAGAATCCATCCAAACGATCCTCAGCGTTTATCGAGGGCGTTGGAAGTTTTCCGCATTTCAGGTAAAACTCTTACTGAGTTGACTCAAACTAAAGGTGATAGCTTACCTTATCGAGTCAAACAGTTTGCAATAGCTCCCATGGACAGGGCAGAACTTCACCGTCGAATTGAGCTGCGCTTCGAGAAGATGATGGAAGCAGGTTTTGAAGAAGAAATGAAAGCGTTGTATGCGCGTGACGATCTTCACCCTGATCTTCCATCAATACGTTGTGTTGGTTACAGACAGATGTGGGAGTATTTAGACGGGGAGTGCACTCGTGATGAAGCTGTATTTCGTGGCGTATGTGCAACTCGTCAATTGGCCAAGCGTCAAATCACCTGGTTACGCAGCTGGAATGATTTAACTTGGTTGGATAGCGACAACATTGAACAAGCACTCGAAACCATGTCAGAAGCAATAGCATCTGATTGAGATAGCTGTGTATAATGTGATCGTTTTTGCGTGATCGCACTCTCAAAGGATCTGTTATTGGCGGTTTTTATACTATGCTGCTAATTACTTAGGGTGCATTTTGATTCGTTTAGCTCAGATGCAAAAAGCAGTACCTTTTGCATTGCACCACTAGCTAAATAATTACAACTACAAATTAAATAAGGAAAATAAAATGGCTAAGGGGCAATCTCTACAAGACCCATTCCTAAATGCGCTACGTCGTGAGCGTATCCCGGTATCTATCTACCTTGTGAACGGTATTAAACTACAAGGTCAGATCGAATCTTTCGATCAATTCGTGATCCTGCTGAAAAACACTGTAAATCAAATGGTGTACAAGCACGCAATCTCTACCGTTGTTCCGGCTCGTCCAGTGAGCCACCACAGTGGTGATCGTCCTCAAGGTGATCGTCCGCAAGAGAAATCTGAAGATTAATTCTTCATTTAGTATTGCTAAAATAAGGAGTTGATTGCTTGTTTGACCGTTATGAATCCGGTGAGCGAGCCGTACTTGTTCATATCAACTTCACGCAAGAAGGTGAATGGGAAGATCTGGCTGAGTTTGAAATGCTGGTTTCTTCCGCTGGGGTAGAGGCACTGCAAGTTGTAACTGGCAGTCGTCAATCCCCACACCCGAAATACTATGTCGGAGAGGGTAAGGCACAAGAAATTGCTACTGCGGTACAATTAACTGGTGCTGAAATTGTGATTTTTAATCACTCCCTCTCTCCTGCCCAAGAACGTAACCTCGAAGCACTGTGCAAATGTCGAGTCCTCGACCGCACTGGTCTCATCCTCGATATCTTTGCTCAACGAGCACGAACACACGAAGGTAAGCTGCAAGTAGAGCTAGCCCAACTTCGTCATATTTCTACTCGTTTGATTCGTGGTTGGACGCACCTTGAAAGGCAGAAAGGCGGCATCGGTCTACGTGGGCCGGGGGAAACTCAGTTAGAGACTGACCGTCGATTATTGCGTGACAGAATTAAAGCTATCCTTCGCCGTCTCGAAAAGGTTGCGAAGCAGCGTGAACAAGGGCGCCGCGCCCGAAATCGAGCAGAAATCCCAACGATTTCTCTTGTGGGTTACACCAACGCGGGTAAGTCGACACTCTTCAACCGCATTACAGAAGCTGGCGTTTACGCGGCAGATCAATTATTTGCTACTCTTGACCCAACTTTACGTAAGATAGAGTTAGACGATGTGGGGCCTGCAATTCTTGCAGATACCGTTGGATTTATCCGACATTTACCACATGATTTGGTTGCTGCCTTCAAAGCAACCTTGCAGGAAACGCAAGAAGCTGACATTTTGTTACATGTTGTTGATGCCAGTGACGAGCGTTTTCGTGAGAATATTCAAGCTGTTCATGAAGTATTAGAAGAGATCGACGCACATGAAGTGCCGACGCTCGTAGTAATGAACAAGATTGACAATCTAGAAGAGCAAAATCCTCGTATTGAACGTGATGAGGAAGGCGTGCCTCGAGCGGTCTGGGTTTCTGCGATGGATGGATTGGGCATTGATCTCCTATTTGATGCGCTGACAGAACGTTTGGCGTCGCAAATGGTTGAGCATCAGTTGCGAATTCCTCCACAGTATCAAGGACGATTCCGTAGTACATTCTTCCAAATGAAGTGTATTCAACGTGAGGAATATGACCAGGAAGGTAACTTGTTGATCGATATTCGAATGCAACAGGTAGATTGGTCTAGACTTGAAAAAAGAGAAGGGGCAGTTTTAGTCGACTTTATAGTCACTTAAAGGACTGCTACAGTATAACGTCATATCAAATGATGGAGCTTTCTAATGGCGTGGAATGAGCCTGGAAATAACAACGGCAACAATGGCCGCGATAATGACCCTTGGGGTAATAATAATCGTGGTGGCCAGCGTCCTGGTGGCCGAGATCAAGGTCCGCCAGATTTAGATGAAGTGTTCAGCAAACTGAGTCAAAAGCTGGGTGGCAAGTTTGGTAAAAAAGGCGGCGGCGGTGGTTCACCTATCGGCGGTGGTGGTAGTGCGATTGGCTTTGGTGTCATTGCAGTTATCGCGATTGCAGTATGGTTCTTCGCTGGCTTTTACACCATCGGTGAAGCAGAGCGCGGTGTCGTACTGCGTTTAGGTAAATACGACCGTATCGTAGACCCAGGTCTGAACTGGCGTCCTCGTTTCATTGATGAATACGAAGCGGTTAACGTACAAGCGATTCGTTCACTACGTGCATCAGGTCTAATGCTGACTAAAGATGAAAACGTAGTAACAGTAGCGATGGACGTTCAATACCGTGTTGCTGACCCATACAAATATCTATACCGCGTAACGAATGCTGATGACAGTTTGCGTCAAGCAACCGACTCAGCTCTGCGTGCAGTAATTGGTGACTCACTGATGGATAGCATCCTAACCAGTGGTCGTCAGCAAATCCGTCAAACAACGCAAGAAACACTGAATCAAATCATCGATAGCTACGATATGGGCATCGTGATTGTAGATGTGAACTTCCAGTCTGCACGTCCACCAGAGCAAGTGAAAGATGCGTTCGATGATGCAATTGCGGCACGTGAGGATGAAGAGCGTTTCATCCGTGAAGCAGAAGCTTACAAAAACGAAATCTTGCCGAAGGCAACAGGTCGAGCAGAGCGTTTGAAGAAAGAAGCACAAGGTTACAACGAGCGTGTGACGAACGAAGCGCTTGGTCAAGTGGCTCAGTTTGAAAAACTACTGCCTGAATACCTAGCGGCTCCTGGCGTAACTCGAGATCGTCTGTACATTGACGCAATGGAAGAAGTTTACTCAAGCACATCGAAAGTGCTGATCGACTCTGAATCCAGCGGCAACCTTCTTTACCTTCCAATTGATAAATTGGCAGGCCAAGATGGTCAATCAGACTCTAAACGTAAATCGAAATCGACTTCAACATACGACCACATTCAACTTGAATCTGAGCGTACTCAAGAAGACACTTCGAACACGCAGTCTCGTTCAACGGGTACACGTCAAGGGAGATACTAAGAATGCGTAAGTTAATGATCCCTGTACTGGTAATCGCTCTGGCATTAATGCTGATGTCTCTGTTCGTGATTCCTGAAGGTGACCGCGGTATTGTGGTTCGATTTGGTCGTGTCTTGAAAGACAACAACGACATCACTCGTATTTACGAGCCGGGCCTGCACTTCAAAATGCCTTTGTTTGACCGCGTGAAAACACTAGATGCGCGTATCCAAACAATGGATGGCCGTGCTGACCGTTTCGTAACGTCTGAGAAAAAAGACGTAATCATTGATACCTACGTGAAGTGGCGTATCGAAGATTTCGGTCGTTACTACCTAGCAACAGGTGGCGGCAATACGCTGACTGCTGAGGCGCTTCTTGAGCGTAAGGTAACGGACGTACTACGTGCAGAAATCGGTGCTCGTGAAATCAAGCAAATCGTATCTGGTCCACGTAACAACGACGTACTTCCAGAAGACGCAACCAGCGAGGAAGTAAGTACTGAAGCAGCTCGTGAAGCATTGGAAATCGATGGTGAACGTGACCTAATCATGTCTGAAGTGTTGAAAGACACACGCGACAGCGCAATGAAAGATTTGGGTGTTCGCATCGTTGACTTCCGTATGAAGAAGATCAACCTACCAGACGAGATCAGTGAATCAATCTACCGTCGTATGCGTGCAGAACGTGAGTCGGTAGCTCGTAAGCACCGTTCTCAAGGTCGTGAGAAAGCCGAAGTTATCCGTGCACAAGCTGAGCTTGAAGTGGCAACAATTCTTGCAGAAGCAGACAAAACAGCTCGTGTAACACGAGGTGAGGCGGATGCAGAAGCTGCGAAGATCTATGCGAATGCTTACAACAAAGATCCTGAGTTCTTCAGCTTCCTTCGTTCTCTAAAAGCTTACGAGAAATCGTTCAGCTCTAAGAATGACATTCTTGTACTTGATCCGAAGAGTGAGTTCTTCCAGTACATGAATAACGCGAAAGGCGCAAAAGCTGAATAAGCGAATTGCTAAACGACAAAAGGCTCCTATATGGAGCCTTTTTTATATCTGCTGGAAAATAAGCGCTGGCGGCTTAACTCATCATTATCGCGATGACCGCTCCGGCGACGACCAGACAACCACCAATCCGACGCAACTGGTTATCTGGTTGGTCACTCAACTGAGCCACCATGTTACGCCAACCGTTTGGGGCAATCAGTGGTCCAATTCCTTCTACAATCAAAACCAGCCCGATAGCCAGCCAAATAGACTCAGACATTGCGATTCCTTGTGGATTTAAGAAAGGTAAATATTATCAGTGATGTAGTGATTTCGAAATGAACAACATCGGTGATGTTTGCATTCTAGTATCAACTCTGTGAACAAAAATGACTGCAAGAAGGGGGATTCGGTGCTAGAATCCATTTTTAACTAGCAATCAGACTTGGAAAGATGGGAAATAACGTA
Source organism: Vibrio sp. 10N.222.52.B12 (assembly GCF_002875385.1). Lineage (NCBI taxonomy): Bacteria > Pseudomonadati > Pseudomonadota > Gammaproteobacteria > Vibrionales > Vibrionaceae > Vibrio > Vibrio sp. 10N.222.52.B12. Next base: position 11,664 of record NZ_MDAW01000106.1, read on the forward strand.
GTCGTTCTAGGCACCCAATGGGGTGACGAAGGTAAAGGTAAAATTGTAGACCTTTTAACTGAAGATGCAAAATACGTGGTACGCTACCAAGGCGGTCACAATGCAGGTCATACACTTGTAATTGACGGTGAAAAAACCGTTCTTCACTTAATTCCATCAGGTATCCTTCGCGATAACGTAAAATGCGTTATCGGTAACGGTGTAGTGCTATCGCCTGAAGCTCTAATTAAAGAAATGAAACCTCTTGAAGAGCGCGGCATTCCAGTACGCGAGCGTCTTTTCATTTCTGAAGCATGTCCTCTAATTCTTCCTTACCACGTTGCAATGGACCAAGCTCGCGAAATCGCTCGCGGTAAAAAAGCTATTGGTACAACAGGTCGTGGTATCGGTCCAGCATATGAAGATAAAGTTGCTCGTCGCGGTCTACGCGTTGGCGACCTATTCGATATGGAAGCGTTCGCTGAGAAACTAAAAGAAGTAATGGAATTCCATAACTTCCAACTAGAGCATTTCTACAAAGCTGAACCAGTAAGCTATGAAGAAGTACTTGAGCAAGCTAAAGGCTACGCTGAGCTACTAACTTCAATGGTTATCGACGTAACTGACGAACTAGACGCAGCACGTAAGCGCGGCGACAAGATCATGTTCGAAGGTGCGCAAGGTACACTACTAGATATCGACCACGGTACTTACCCTTACGTAACTTCTTCTAACACGACTGCTGGTGGTGTTGCTGCAGGTTCTGGTTTCGGTCCTCGTCATATCGGTTACATCCTTGGTATCACTAAAGCTTACTGTACTCGTGTTGGCTCTGGTCCATTCCCGACTGAGCTATACGACGGTCTAGACAAGCAAGATCCTGTTGGTAAGCATCTAGGTGAAGTTGGTCATGAGTTCGGTGCAACAACTGGTCGTCTACGCCGTACTGGTTGGTTCGATGCTGTTGCGATGCGTCGCGCAATCCAAATCAACTCTATCTCTGGCTTCTGTCTAACTAAACTAGACGTTCTAGATGGCCTAGAAGAGCTAAAAATCTGTACTGGTTACAAGATGAAAGATGGCTCTATCCTAGAAGTTTCTCCAATGGCAGCTGAGTCATTTGAGCAAGCGACACCAATCTACGAAACAATGCCTGGTTGGTCTGAGAACACATTTGGTGCTAAGTCAATCGACGCGCTACCACAAGCAGCTCTAGACTACATCAAGCGTATTGAAGAGCTAACTGGCGTGCCTGTAGACATCGTTTCAACAGGTCCAGATCGTAACGAAACTATCATCAAGGTTCACCCATTCGAATCTTAATCGATACTCGTTAGAGATTATAAAAGCCGACTTTCGAGTCGGCTTTTTTGTATCTGTAACTTGGCTGCACTGACGGAAAAATAAACTCGATATGGCAAATTGTTGCCGTTAAGCTTAAACAAGAGGCAAAAATTGTCTAAAGCTTAACTGACGTTTGCCGATAAGGTTATCAAGCAGAGGAGATCCTTCGCCGATCTTTGATTTCTCAGAATCCTTAAAGAGTACATTTATGAAGTTACGAACAGTGGCTGCTTCACTGTTATTGATGCTGAGTGCAACGTCGGTCAAGGCAGATGTTGCCGATGTGGGGGCACCAGTTCCCATCTATACCGAAGCAGAGTTAATTAAGCTTATTGAACAAAATAAGCATTTAGAACGCGTGCGTGCGGATAACTGCCAGTTGGTGGAAGATATTGTTGCACGTGCCACACGAATTAATTTACCGTCGTATGAGTTTCTCTACGGCGACATGCTGGCGTGGGGCGTTTGTGTAGAGCAAGATGTTGAACTTGGTCTCTACTATATGGAAAACGCTGCACACCAAGGCTTACCTGCGGCATTAGAGCAGCTTGGGCGCTACTACTCTCGTGGTACCTTAGTTCAACAAGATAAAGAGCGTGCAATCCCATACCTGCGAGAAGCGGCGGCAATGGGGAACCTTAATGCGCGTATTCATCTTGCTGAGTTATTGTTACGTGATTACGGTAGCCCACTGGATTACGAAGATGCTTACCGTTGGTTATACAACTCAGTCACGGCAGATCAGAGAAAACATAAGCGTATTGCGGTGCTAAGAAATGGTTTAGAGCAACGTATGCCGCAAAACATCATTGCGCGAGCCAAGCGTCGCGATACTTTCTGGTAGATGTACTCTTAAAACACCAGTAGCTTCATAACACTCTGCCAATAAAAACAACAAAGCCCACATCATGTGGGCTTTGTTGTTTTTCCCTAAACGTAATCGTTAACGATTAAACGACTTTGTGTGGACCGAAGCATTCATAGTGGAATTGCTCTTGCGGAACACCAAGTTCAAGCAGTTGTTTCGCTACGTGCTGCATAAAACCAACAGGGCCGCAGAAGTAAACTTGAACGTTGTCTTGTTTCACTGCTGCTTCAATTTCGTGTAGGTTTACAAAGCCGGTAAAATGGAAGTCTTCACCCAACTTATCTTCTGCCGTTGGTTGGTTGTACCAAACCAGCGAGTTCATATTCTCTTTTGCGCCAACAACCTGATTCACATGATGTTTGAATGCGTGTTGTTGGCCGTTTTCTGCTGCGTGTACCCAAGTTACAGGTGCTTTGTGTTCAGCAAGGCTCTCAAGCATTGAAAGTGTTGGCGTTAGACCGACACCAGCGGAAACCAAAACAACGGGTGTACTTGCTTCTACGTCCATAAAGAAGTCACCCGCAGGTGCGGCTAGCTGCACTTTATCGCCGATGTTGAGATCGTCATGCAGGAAGTTCGATACCTTGCCGCCGTCTTCACGTTTTACCGAGATACGGTAAGTGTTTTCTTGTACCGCAGAAGATAGGCTGTACTGGCGAATCTCTTGGTTTTCGAACTTATCACTGTTGATGTAGATACCAAGATATTGGCCCGGTTTGTACTCAGAAACCTTTTCACCATCGACCGGTTTGAAGACGAAGCTACAAATGTTCTCGCTTTCAAGTTGTTTACCAACCAGTTCAAACTCACGCAGACCACGCCAGCCACCTTGAAGTGCTGCATTTTCTTGGTAGATTTGTTCTTCACGTTGAATGAACACGTTTGCTAGCACGCCGTAGGCTTCTGCCCATGCGTCAATCACTTCTTGACCAGGAGAAAACAGCTCATCAATGGTAGCCAGTAAGTGCGTACCAACGATTTGGTACTGATCTTTGGTGATCATAAAACTGGTGTGTTTGTGGGCGATTTTTTCTACTGCACCAAGTAGGGCTGGTAGGTTGTCGATATTGCTTGCATAAGCACAGATAGCATTAAATAGAGCTTCACGTTGGTCACCATTACGCTGGTTACTCATGTTGAAAATGTCTTTCAACTCAGGATTATGGGTGAACATGCGGTCATAAAAGTGCGCAGTCAACTTCGGGCCAGTTTCTGCAAGAAGTGGTGCGGTTGCTTTCACGATATCAATGGTTTGGTTGCTGAGCATAATGGCTTCCTATTTAAAGTTGTATTTGTAATGCATGTTTAAAGTTGTATCTCAAATGTATCTTTCGATCAAGAAAAGAATTACACTTTTGCTTCTAGAGAGGATAGCAACATGCAGTTAACTAGCTTTACCGATTACGCGTTAAGAACCCTGATTTACTTGGCTTCTTTGCCCAAAGATGAGCTTACAAATATTACCGAAGTAACTGATTTATTTGGTGTATCACGTAACCATATGGTGAAGGTGATCAACCGTCTGGGTCAGTTAGGTTATGTACATACGGTGCGTGGTAAAAACGGCGGCATTCGTTTGATGAAGCCGGCAAAAGAAATTACTGTCGGTGGTGTGGTGCGCGATCTAGAGCCATTAGATTTGGTGAATTGTGATGTCGAGTTTTGTCACATTACGCCAGCATGTCGTCTAAAAGAGAAGCTAGCAAAAGCGAAATTGGCTTTCTTAGCTGAATTAGACGGTTGCACTATTGATGAACTGCTTCGCGACAACTCAGAGCTGCTGATCCTGCTTACACGTCCTTAGTTTTACGCGTGTCTCTCTCATCCTTTCAAGATCATTCTTTTTTCAAAGCAATTCTGTAGCTTATCAAGAGACTCGGATATACTAGCTCTATACCTTCCTTGCTAGATAGGCACGCCTATGTCAGACAATATTCCAAACGATCCATTCGCAGATCGTGAATCCAAAAATTACGAAAACCCAATTCCAAGTCGAGAGTTCATCACTGAGTTTCTGCAGCAAGCTGGCGTCCCAATGAATCGCAACGATTTGTTTGAAGCGCTTAAGCTAAAAGGTGAAGATCAATACGAAGGTTTACGCCGTCGACTGCGCGCGATGGAGCGTGATGGCCAGCTCGTGTTTACGCGTCGTCAGTGCTACGCGCTACCAGAAAAACTCGAGATGGTAAAAGGTTACGTAATTGGCCATAAAGATGGTCATGGTTGGGTGCGTCCTGAAGGCAGTGTCGGCAAGGATAATGACATTGTGCTGCCTCATCACCAAATGAAACACATCATTCATGGTGATTTCGTTTTGGTTCAACCGACGGATAACAGCAAGCGCGGCCGCCGTGAAGGGCGTTTAGTACGTGTTTTAGAAGAGCGTAACACGCAGATCGTTGGTCGTTTCTTCCTAGAGTACGGTTACTCTTACGTTGTGCCTGATGACTCGCGTATCAGCCAAGATATTCTAATCCCAAATGAGCACAAAGCAGGTGCCCGCATGGGTAACGTGGTGGTGATTGAGATCACTGACCGTGGTTCTCGTTCGCGTGGCATGATGGGTAAAGTGGTTGAAGTGCTGGGTGAAAACATGGCTCCGGGTATGGAAACGCAAATCGCGATTCGTACTCACCAAATTCCTCACGATTGGCCAGCGGCTGTCGATAAACAAATTGAAAATCTAGGCGAAGAAGTCCCAGAAGAAGCAAAAGTGGGTCGAGTTGACTTACGTGAGTTACCGTTGGTGACCATCGATGGTGAAGACGCTCGTGACTTTGATGATGCGGTGTACTGTGAGAAGAAAAAGAGCGGTGGTTGGCGTTTATGGGTAGCGATTGCTGACGTAAGTTACTACGTACGTACAGACTCTGCGCTGGACAAAGAAGCCATCAACCGTGGTAACTCGGTGTACTTCCCATCGCAAGTTGTGCCAATGCTACCTGAGGTGCTATCAAACGGTTTGTGTTCACTTAACCCACAAGTTGATCGTCTGTGTATGGTGTGTGAAATGACCATCTCTGACACCGGTAAGCTGTCAGGGTACAAGCACTACGAAGCGGTGATGAACTCACATGCACGTCTGACGTACAGTAAAGTGGGTGCGATTCTAGAAGGTGATGAAGAGCTGCGTATTCGCTACCACAACCTAGTGCCCCATCTAGAAGAACTGCACAGCATGTACAAAGTGCTAAAAGACGCTCGTGACAACCGTGGTGCGATTGAATTTGAGACCGTTGAAGCTAAGTTCATTTTCAATGCCGAACGCAAGATTGAAACCATCGAGCCTGTGATTCGTAACGATGCACATAAGATCATCGAAGAATGTATGATCCTAGCGAACATCGCCTCAGCGTCTTATGTCGAGAAGGCAAAAGAGCCAGCATTGTACCGTGTTCACGAATCTCCGGGTGAACTGCGCTTGCAGGGTTTCCGTGATTTCCTAAGTGAGCTTGGCTTGGATTTGAAGGGCGGTCTTGAACCATCACCAACCGACTATGCAGACTTGGTAAAACAGATTGCGGAGCGTCAGGACAAAGAGCTGATTCAAACCATGCTGTTGCGCTCAATGAAGCAAGCAGTATACAACGCGGACAATGCCGGCCACTTTGGTTTAGCGCTGAAGCGTTACGCGCACTTCACGTCGCCAATTCGTCGTTACCCAGACCTGCTGCTGCACCGCGCAATCAAATATCTGATTGCCAAAGAAGAAGGTCGCAATCAAGATCGTTGGACCCCAACGGGTGGTTACCACTACTCGTTTGACGACATGGACTTCTACGGTGAGCAATGTTCGATGACAGAGCGCCGTGCAGACGATGCAACTCGTGAAGTGGCTGATTGGTTGAAGTGTGAATACATGCAAGACCATGTTGGCGACGAGCTGGATGGTGTTATTGCCAACGTGACCAGCTTTGGTTTCTTTGTTCGTCTGACTGAGCTGCACATCGATGGTTTGGTGCACATTTCAACGCTAGCGAACGACTACTACCAATTTGATCCGATTGGTCAAAGACTTATCGGTGAAAGCTTCGGTAACATCTATCGCCTAGGCGATGCGGTGAAAGTGAAAGTGCTTGCGGTCAACTTAAATGACAAGCAAATTGACTTTGAATTAATCGAAACAAGCCGTAAGCTACGCGGCAAAGGTAAGACTGCGAAGAAACGCGCAGCAGATGCCAAACGCAAAGCAAAAGAGAAAAAGCGTGCGGCAACCAAAGGCGGTACTCGCGCGAAGCCGATGATTGAACCGACCAAGCACCCAGAACCTGCGGAAGCAGGCAGTGCTCGCAAAGGTAGCGCGAAACGCGGTGACGCTGAAGGTACGAAAAAGCCGAAGAAAGCACGCAAGAAAAAGCCACACAGTAAGCCGAGAAAGACTAAGCGTACTAAGAGCGACGCTGAGTAGGCTGAAGCGCCAATCTAGTCCGAAAAGGAGTAGATTGGCGAGGGCAAGACGACCAGAACAACAGGTTAAACAATGAGTAACGAATTTATTTACGGCATTCACGCAGTGAAAGCGGTATTAGAACGCGAACCAGAGCGTTTTATCGAAGCATACGTCCTAAAAGGCCGCCAAGACGATCGTCTAATGCCAATCCTGAATGACCTTCAGGTTTGTGGTGTTTCGATTCAACAAATGACTCGTAAAACGCTAGACGACAAAGCACACGGTGCTAACCACCAAGGCATCATTGCGCGTGTTAAAGCTGCGAAACAGCTTAATGAAAACGACATTGATGGCATCCTAGCGCAGCATGAATCACCGCTGTTGTTGGTATTGGATGGTGTGACGGATCCACACAACCTAGGCGCATGTCTTCGTAATGCTGATGCAGCCGGCGCGGCGGCGATCATCGTACCGAAAGATCGCTCTGCACCGATGAATGCCACCGTAAGCAAGGTTGCTTGTGGCGCAGCAGAAGTCGTGCCATTGATCCGAGTGACCAACTTGGCTCGTACTATGCGTACACTGCAAGAGCAAGGCATCTGGTTTGTTGGTACAGCAGGCGAAGCAACGCACGATATCTACCAAGCGAAACTGACTGGCCCTCTTGCTATCGTAATGGGTGCAGAAGGTGACGGTATGCGTCGTCTAACTCGCGAAACCTGTGACGATTTGATTAAGATCCCAATGGCAGGTAGCGTTTCAAGTTTGAACGTATCTGTGGCATCTGGCATTTGTTTGTTTGAAGCTGTTCGTCAGCGTATTGCTGCAAAGTAATTGCTAAACAAGTTTTAATAAACAAACAGTTACTGCAAAGTCAGACATAATGATAAAAACAAAGGATGGGGTGCCATCCTTTGTCGTTTTCACCGATTTATAAATAGAATTTTCAGGGAAGTTATGACTCAACAAGACATTAAATTCATTGCCTTTGACCTAGACGGTACTTTGCTTGATAGCGTGCCCGATCTTGCAGTTGCCGCCGATCAAGCTGTTCAAGAACTCGGTTTTCCTTCTGTTTCAGAAGAACAAGTTCGTGACTATGTTGGTAACGGCGCAGACGTGCTGATTGGACGCTCATTAAGTCAAAGCCTGACCATCAATCCAGAGTTGAGCGAAGAGCTTCGTGCAAAAGCGCGTGTGCTGTTTGATGACTACTACGAGCAAAGTGGTCACAAGTTAAGCCACCTTTACCCAACGGTAAAAGAGACGCTGGAAGAGTTGCACAAAGCCGGTTTTGTTATGGCGTTGGTGACCAACAAGCCTTCGAAGTTTGTGCCTGATGTTTTAGAAAAACACGACATCGCAAAATACTTTGTTGATGTGCTAGGTGGCGACGCGTTTCCAGAGAAAAAACCAAACCCAATTGCACTGAACTGGTTGATGGAAAAGCACCAAATCCAACCGAGTGAAATGCTGATGGTCGGCGACTCGAAGAACGACATTCTCGCAGCAAAGAATGCAGGCTGTGCCTCATTTGGTCTGACTTATGGCTACAACCACGGTGAGCCTATCTCTGCATCAAATCCAGATTTCGTCGCTGACAGTTTGGCTGAATTATTGGATGTAGTAGCGGTTTCTGCATAACGGCTACAAAAGAGCTTCCAAAATACTCGTTAATGAGTACACTGAGTAAACCGTGCACCTATCGTTGCACGGTTTTTTTCATTTATTTAGATTAAGAAGTCAAAGGAATCATTCTAATGAGCAAACCCATTGTATTGAGTGGTGTTCAACCTTCAGGTGAACTAAGTATCGGTAACTACTTGGGTGCTCTACGTCAATGGCAGCAGATGCAAGACGATTATGATTGCCAATACTGTGTGGTAGACCTTCACGCGATTACGGTTCGTCAGGACCCTAAAGCACTGCATGAAGCGACGCTAGACGCACTGGCGATCTGTCTGGCAGTTGGTGTTGACCCGAAGAAGAGCACGCTATTTGTTCAGTCACACGTACCAGAGCATGCTCAACTTGGTTGGCTTCTTAACTGTTACACCCAAATGGGTGAACTGGGTCGTATGACGCAGTTTAAAGACAAATCTGCACGTTACTCAAACGACAGCTCAAGCCAGTTTGGTGATGTAAACGTTGGTCTGTTTGACTACCCAGTGCTGATGGCGGCAGACATCCTGCTTTACGGTGCGCACCAAGTGCCTGTAGGTAGCGACCAGAAGCAACACCTAGAGCTAGCGCGTGATATTGCTAACCGCTTTAACAACATCTACTCACCAGAGCAGCCAATCTTCCAAGTGCCAGAGCCTTACATTCCGACGGTAAACGCGCGTGTAATGAGCCTTCAAGACGCAACGAAGAAGATGTCTAAATCCGATGACAACCGCAAGAACGTTATCACGTTGCTGGAAGAGCCTAAGTCGATCATTAAGAAGATCAACAAAGCGCAAACTGACACAGAAACGCCACCGCGTATCGCTCACGATTGGGATAACAAGGCAGGTATCTCTAACCTAATGGGTCTATACTCTGCGGCAACAGGCATGAGCTTTGAAGAGATTGAAGCCAAATACCAAGGCGTTGAAATGTACGGTCCATTCAAGAAAGATGTTGGTGAAGCGTTGGTGACTATGCTTGAGCCAATTCAGGCTGAATACCACCGCATCCGCGCTGACCGTACTTACATGAATGAAGTGATGAAGCAAGGCGCGGAGAAAGCATCGGCACGTGCGGCTGAAACGTTGAAGAAAGCATACGAAGCAGTGGGTTTTGTCGCTCGCCCATAGTTGCTCAAAAACATCAGAATTGAAAAGCTCCACCATTGGTGGCAATGTAGTTCACTTAAGCGGAGCTGCTTTGCGATTAACAGGATATCGGGTCTTTGATATTTTTACCGCCCTAGGCCGATTAGGCTTAGGGCGTTTGTCTATAAAGAGGATGGATAAATCTCCCCTGAGACTCTTTAAACGCTTAGGTGTATTGCCTGGCGATATCGCTTTACTCATCACCTTCAGTTGACTCGCTATAAACTGACAAGCGTATTTAAAGCTAATTTCATTCGGCATTCTTCCATGCTCAACTGCTGCCTGGCTCGCTTCACGTCTTACTAAGTTATAACCAAGCAACAGCCCCCAGAGTTCTTGATAAACAAGGTCTACTGTTCTGCTGCGTAATACTAAGGCATTGTGTTGCATTGAGCTTTTGATATCACGATAACCTAATTCGATTTCCCAACGTTCGTGATAAAGTTCAGCTACCGCTTTCGCGTCGTAGTTTGTCCTAGGAAGGGAGGTAAAAACAGTTTTCTGCTTACCTTGTACTTCATAGGTCACCGCTCTGACTTGCCATTTTTCAGGTAAACTAGGATTCTTTTTGCGGGCTTGCGGTGAGACGTTCATTTCGATGACCATGTCATTACTTTCTTCTTCATCTAAAAGAGTGTATTTCAACCCCTTCCTTGCTGGTATCAACCAATGTCTATTAATACCGCTATTTTGAAGAGAGAGAAGTAAGTCCGCACCATAAAACCCTTTATCTAGTAGCGTCACAGAGTTATCTGGCAAAGAGTCGATGAAGGGCATAGCAAGTGGGATTTCACCACGCCGATAGGGGCTTATGGCGGCATCAGCGATGACATGAGAGCGGACATTCATTATGGTCACAACTCTTAGCACTGGATGCGGTGTTTGTCTGTTGCTAGAGGTATTACCCGAGCCAAAGTGCTCTCTAAGTTCGGGTGTATCCGCGGTTCGAAAAAGAGCACCGTCTACAGCAAAAACTTGTAATCCTTGCCACGTATCATCACGGTATCGTTCAAGACCCCACGTCCGCCCACATTGTTTAAACAACCACTCTGGTGCAGCTCTACCTAAACGTTGTCTTGCCTGGGTTAAAGCACTTTTTGCTAATAACTCTTCATCAGCTAAGCCATCCGCACAGACATTCATTCTTCGTGCAACTTCGGCAATAGGTTCATTACGAAAGAAGGCCATGCCGACAATTAACCACAAGACCATGTCACTTGGTAATCGACGTCGGCGAATAGTTGCTTTATCAGAAAGACTGGCCGCCTTAACAATCCACTCATCTGGAATATGTTCAGAGAAAGTAGTGAGTTGAGCTACATCAACAGGATTTTCTTCGAGGAAATCGGCAAAACAGTTTTGGATAGACATAAAAAATCGGAAGCCTAGAAACAGGCTTCCGATTATCTCTCAGTAGAAGGATCGGTCAACCGATCCTTATCTGATCTACATTGCCACCATTGGTGGAGCTTTTTTTATGCCTATGTTACTGGAATGGCGTGTCTTCCATGCAACGTTCCATATCGTAATACTCCACGCGTCCTCTTGGGCCTAGGAAAGCAGACTTGACGACAAAGCCACGATCAACAAAGTAACTTAATTCGATACAAGATATCTCGTAGCTGGATTCCTTAATACTTGCGGGTAGCCAATAGTAGCCAGGACCAGGTAAGCGGGCGGTATAGGTGATTAAGCCATTATCACTTACTTCAAACATTTTGAACTCACTGAGTTCTTGCTTAGCCACTTCGACCAGATGCTCAGAGGTACTTGGTTCGATGGGCTCACTCGAGGTCAATTGACACCCCGCCATTAACATTGAAGCCGAAAGGGCTAGCGCAATCTGCTGAAATTGTTTCATTTTCTTATCCTAATCGTCGTTATTGGAGATCTTGTTATCTGTCTCTCATGAGCGTTATAACGAGTACTTATGGATTTTGCTAGATTTGCATGGTGAGAGTAATGCTTGGTTTATAAAACTTTGAACTTAACGCGCATAAATAACCTCAACGGTTATTTTTAATGGCGCAGTAAAGGAAAGAAATAATAAGTTCGTCATTCTAAATTAGCATTGCTTAATATTTAAATTGTATTGCTAGAATTGAATTAATTCAGATTGAATACTCATACATTCACGTAGCATGCTGAGTGATATAAAACCGAGTAATAAGTCTAATTATTGATATTTATATTCTTAGTTACTGTATTTGTTACAAAAACTGTTTAAATGGGCAGCCCTGGCATAATTTTGCGTATTCACGTGTGATATATTTCACGGCTTTTGCTGGTGTTTCTTATTTATTTCATAAATAAACCTGATAGTAGGCACAAATGGTGGGCTCTGCTCAGGGCTTAGTTTGCATTTAAATAAATATCAGGTACGACAATGGATACGTTAATCAAACCCTCTTTACTTGCACTGACGATTGCCAGCGCGCTTAGTGCCAATGCTAACGCAGAAATTATCATCTCTCAGTATGTTGAAGGTGGCTCATACAACAAAGCCGTAGAAATCGCGAACACGGGCGATGCAGCGGTAACGCTAACCGGTTACGAGCTAGCGAAATCATCAAACGGTGGCGGTACTTGGGGGAACACACTCGACCTTAGCCAAGTGACGTTACAAGCTAACCAAGTGTATGTACTGGCGCATGGTGACGCGAGCGATGCCATCAAAGCTGTCGCGGATATCACAGATAAAAGCGTTGCGAACTTTAACGGTGACGACCCGATCGCACTGCTTAAAGATGGCGAAGTGCATGACATCATCGGTGTGATGGGTGACGTAGATTTTGGTAAAGATACCACATTGGTTCGTAACAGTGATGCACTAACCCCTTCTGCTACTTATGATGCATCTCAGTGGACGGCATTTGAGAAAGACAACATTGACGGTCTTGGTGAGCTAAATGCGACGGAGCCACCAGCACCATTCGCTTGTGAAGTAGACGGTCAGCAACCTAACTTCACCACCATTCAAGATATTCAAGGTGAAGGCGATTCGTCACCATTTATTAATGGTTATCCATACATTACTGACGAAGATCATTTCGTAACTGGTGTCGTGACTGCTGTTACCACTGGCCTAACCAAAGGTTTCTACCTGCAAGCGTTAGAAAGCGACAACAACGACAAGACTTCAGAAGGCTTGTTCATTCATACCGATGCCGCGGATACCAATCTAAAATCAGGCGATGTTGTTTGTGTGAAAGGTAAAGTTCAAGAGTATTACAGCAATACTCAGCTAGCTTCTGATGCTAACAGTTATGTGAAAACGGGCACATCGGATATTCCTCGAGTTACCGATCTTGTTATCAAAGAAGGTGAGACACTACGTGATGCGCTAGAGCGTCATGAAGGCATGCAAGTTGAACTGAAATCAGCAAGCGAGTTGTTTGTGACTCGTAACTTCTCTTACGACTACGACTCTCGTCGTAACAATATGATGCTGTCTCATGAAGCGCCATTGTTTAAGCCGACTCAATTACACGCAGCAGAGAGTGATGCAGCTGTTGAGCTAGCAAAAGACAACGCAGCGAACCGCGTATACCTAGAATCTGATGGCAAAGCACCAAACGGCCAAATTCCTTACTACCCTGACTTTGCGAAAGATGCAGATCAAGATGGCTCTTCTGAACAGCACATTCGTCTTGGTTCGCGAGTAGAAGGTCTACAAGGCGTGGTGGCTTACAGCTACAACGAATACCGCCTGATTGCGACCAATGAAGTCGATAACACCAACTTCGTGACTTCAGGTGAAGGCTTCGACGTGGCTCGTAAAGATGCGCCAGCGATTGCGGATTCAGATTTGCGTATCGCGAGCTTTAACGTACTGAACTACTTCAACTCTGTGGCTGACAGCGGTCATGAAAACCCAACCGGACAAAACCGTGGGGCAGAAAACCTCGATGAGTTCCTGATCCAACAAGCGAAAATCGTTGCGGCGATGAATAAGATGGACGCTGACATCATTGGCTTAATGGAAGTCGAAAACAACGGCTTTGGTGACAGCAGTGCGGTGAAGAACTTGGTGGATGCATTGAATGCTGAAATCGAAGACACAGAAGATCATTACACTTACGTTGAAATCGCGGATCAAGACAAATACCAAGACGAATACTTTGGTAGTGATGCGATCATGGTGGCGATCCTATACCGTGCAAACGAAGTGACGCCAAAAGAAGTTGCGAAAGTGATTGTGACACCAGAGCAGCACATCGAAGAAAACACCATTACGCGTAATGACGGTGCAGAAGGCAACCCGGCTTACGACAAATACCAGCGTCATAGCCTGCTACAAACCTTTACAGTGAAAGAGACCGGTAAAGATCTATCTGTTGTGGTTAACCACTTCAAATCGAAAGGCTCTGAATGTATTGAAGAATGGATTGCGGGTGTAGAAGACTCTGAGCCGGCGGATCTGCAAGGCAACTGTAACAACTTCCGTGTTTCTGCAGCCAACGTTGTGGGTGACGCTCTGAAAGGCATTGAAGGTGATGTTCTAGTAATGGGTGACCTAAACGCCTACGGCATGGAAGATCCTCTGCTTACACTGACTGATTACTCGAAAGAGAAATACGGCCGTGATATCTACACCGCTGCTTACACAACCATTGGTGGTGGTGAGCTTCAAGTAGAGAAGACCAAAATTGAAAAAGGTTACGGTTACCATAACCTGAACACGGTACTTCACGGCGCAGACACCTTCTCATACACCTACTCTGGTGAGTTAGGTAACCTAGACCACGCGTTGGCGAGCAACAGCTTGGCACAAAAAGTGGTGGCGATTGAAGATTGGCACATCAACTCACTAGAAAGTAACTTGTTCGAATACAGCAGCAAGTACACCGGTGATATGCCGAAGTACAAAGATGCGTTCTCGGCATCTGACCACGATCCAGTGATCATCGCGATTGATTTCCCGGATACAGACATCGATCTACCAATCTCAGGTGAAAACCTAGCGGTGGAAGTTCGTCTGCCACCAAACGCAGTTGTTGGTGATATCGTGACGGTAAGCCTAATGGAAGCAACTCAAGCGGCGTCGTCAACCTCTGATGCTGATGGCTACGAAGCGAGTGCAACTTTGACACAAGCGGACATTGATGCTCGCAGTGTCAGTGTGGAATTCGACAAAGCTCCAACAGAAGGCCAGTACGTACTAGAAGAGAAAGTGACAGACTCTACAGGCAACACCGTTAAGTTCAGTGATTCTCGCGATGTTACGTTAGAGCCGTCGAGCACTAACCCATCAGACGATGATGATGGTGGCTCATTTGGCTTTGGCGCGCTAATTGCGCTGCTAGGTCTAGGCTTATTCCGCCGTCGCCGCTAAGCGAATTCATTTCCTGACAAACAGTTCCTAAATAGCTGTAAAGACCAAAGGCCAGCCTATGCTGCAATGTAGTTCACTTAAGCG
>NZ_MDAW01000107.1:0-58998 GCF_002875385.1 Vibrio sp. 10N.222.52.B12
CCGCTTATCCGCGATGAACCAAAGAAAAGGGTCATGCCTTTCCATATCGAATATGGTGGCATGACCCTTTTTCATTTCTTGAGGGTGATTACTTCACTTCCCACTCAATTTTTTCATTTGCGCGGATTGGCACAACGATGTCGCTGCCGAATGGCATTGTTTCTGGTACATCCCACGCTGTTTTTTCTAGCGTGACGGTATCTGTGTTACGAGCGATGCCGTAAAAATCAGGGCCGTTTAAGCTTGCGAATGCTTCTAGGTTTTCTAGCTTGCCTTCGTTCTCAAAGACCTCTGCGTAAAGTTCTAGTGCTGCGTGTGCAGTGTAAGACCCAGCACAACCACAAGCCGACTCTTTTGCGCCTTTTGCGTGTGGTGCTGAATCCGTACCTAGGAAGAATTTCTTGCTGCCGCTTGTTGCTGCTTCGATAAGCGCTTGTTGGTGGGTATTGCGCTTAAGAATTGGCAGACAGTAGAAGTGTGGCTTAATGCCGCCGACTAGCATGTGGTTACGGTTGAACAGCAGGTGGTGAGCGGTGATAGTTGCTGCAACGTTATCTGAAGCCTTGTTGACGAAGTGCGCTGCGTCAGCTGTAGTGATGTGCTCAAGAACGATCTTTAGGTTAGGGAAGTCGTTGACGATAGGAGCAAGAACCGTATCAAGGAATTCCTTCTCACGGTCGAAGATATCAACGTGATTGTGTGTTACTTCTCCGTGAACCAAAAGAAGCACGCCTACTTCTTCCATCGCTTCGAATACATGGTAGATATTTTTCGCGTCTGTTACACCTGAGTCTGAGTTTGTTGTTGCACCTGCTGGGTATAGCTTAGCAGCAACGATGTGACCGCTTGCTTTTGCTTTACGGATTTCATCAGGTGTTGTGTTGTCTGTCAGGTAAAGCGCCATAAGAGGTTCAAATTGCTCACCGTGTTGTTCAGCAAGGATACGATCACGGTAGGCTAGCGCCATGTCAGTATTGGTAACAGGTGGGACGGTGTTTGGCATGATCAGTGCGCGGCCGTTGTAACGGCTAATATCACGAACGGTATCTTTTAAAACGTCACCATCGCGTAAGTGAACGTGCCAGTCGTCAGGACGAGTAATAGTCAGTGTTGTCATTAATTGCTCCCACCATTAATAAAGTTGTGATTGGAGCCTAAACGCTGCATTTACCTCAAGAGCAAACGCTTGCGCTTAGGCGACAGGATGATAGTGGAATTGCCATTCTATTTCATCCCATTTTTCACATTTCTTTACGATAGGAGCTCAGGTGGTTACTTCATCGTCAACCAAAGTGCGTGAATCGTACCTGGTAGGAAGAAGAAGAACGTCAGGATAAGGTTGATGAAGAAGTCTTTCTCTAGACCTTTTTCCATGTAAACCGCCACTGGTGGAAGGAAGATACAAAGTAGAATTAGAATCAGTTTATTAGTATCCATGGTCTATGCTCCGGATAGGTTATTTAAAGGTGTCAAAAAGTTGGCGAATTATGTGCGCTATATCACTTTTTGGCAATCCAGTTTCGTCAGGAATATGCAAATTTATGGGACTCTGTTCATAAAATGAGACGCATAAGTTGGTATTCCAACGATGTTGATTGCCACGCACGGAAGATACCTCAGACAAATTGATGTTTTATAGGCACTTGGGTCATCAAACGTATGAGGATATGATAGTCCAATAATTAAAAAGTATCGTTAGGAAGAAAGCCATGTCGCAGTCAGTTTTGTCTCAAATCAATGTGTTCCCAGTAAAGTCGGTGGGTGGTGTTGCCCTTTCATCAGCTTGGGTTGAGAAGCAAGGCCTCAGTTTTGATCGTCGATTTATGATCGCGACGTCTGATGGTTCAATGGTTACGGCAAGAAAATTCCCGCAAATGGTCACCATTAAATCCGCGTTGTTGCCAGATGGCATTGTATTTAGCAGTTTGGGTGAAGAGCCACTTAAAATCCGCTACCAAGATTTCAAAATGCAGGAAGCGCCTGCAACGGTTTGGAAAGACAGTTTTACTGCATATACCACCACTGACGAAGCGGATGATTGGTTTAGTAAAGTGTTAGGTCTTCGCGTTGAGTTACTTTTTACTGGTGAGCAATCCAATCGTGTAAGAGAGAAGTTGGGTCACAACGTTAGCTTTGCCGATGGTTATCCAGTGCTTGTTATCAGTGAAGCGTCACTGGAAGAGTTAAATCGCAGAAGCTCTGAGCAGCACTCAATGGATCAATTCCGAACCAACCTAGTGGTATCTGACACCAAGCCATTTGAAGAAGACTCATGGAAACGTATTCGCATTGGTGAAGTCGAATTTGAATCTGTAAAACCTTGTGAGCGTTGCATCCTAACCACCGTTAACACTCAACGCGGTACATTCCGAGAAAGCAAAGAGCCACTCAAAACACTGCAAGAATTCCGCGCGAATGAGCGTGGCGGTGTATTCTTTGGCCAAAACCTTGTTGCTCTTAATGAAGGCATTATTCGTTCTGGTGACAAAGTCGAAGTGCTGGAATACAAAGAGCCAGAGTTCTATCCGGATAACTCTCCTCATCGAATGACGCTCACTTGTGTTGAACGAGAAGAGATTGCGCGCGACTTCGTAACCTTATGGCTTGAGCCAAGTAAAGGTCAGTTACCAACGTACTTACCGGGTCAGCATTTACCTATCGAAGTGGATATAGAAGGTAAGAAAGTAGGGCGTCGTTATACGTTGTCTTCGAGCCCTTCTCGCCCGGGGCGCTACGCAATTTCGGTCAAGCGTGTTTCTGGTGGTCGCGTTTCTAATGCACTTCTCGACAACTTACAAGTGGGTGATGTGCTTGAAGCTGAAACGCCAGATGGCCAATTCCACCTAAAAGAGCATTCAGTTCAACCTCTACTCTTGTTGTCTGCTGGTAGCGGCGTAACACCTATGCTGTCGATGGTTCGTTACTTGGCTGATCACAACCAACTCGATGATGTGGTGTTCTACCACCAGTGCAGCAGCGAGATTGATATTCCATGCAAAGAGGAGCTCGATGAACTAAAACGTCAGCATCCGGGATTAGATGTGAAGATTTGCTTAACTCAGCCAGCAGTGGATTGGTTTGGCCTGAAAGGACGCATTAGCCTGTCTCATATCAAGCAGATCAAAGACGTTGAGCAGCGACAGGTGTTTGTTTGTGGTCCTGATGGTTTTATGCAAAAGGCGAAAAACCTCCTATTCAAGAAAGGGCTACCGGAAGACAACTATCATCAAGAAGCATTCGGCGTTGCGGCTACCACAGCCAAGCCAGAGAAAAGTGTTGAGATTGAATTCAACGGCTTTAAGTTGATGGGAAACAACCAGCAGACATTGCTTGAACAAGTTGAAAATGCAGGCAAAAGCATTAGCAACAGCTGTCGAGCAGGCTTGTGTGGCGCTTGCAAGGTTCAAATGGAATCAGGGCAGGTCGATCATCCGGATGTCCCTGCGATAAGTGCTGAGGAGCGTGCGATGGGTAAAGTGCTCGCATGTTGTGCTATTCCGCAGACGGACGTGACAATCACAGACTAATTGCCATAAAGACGGATCGCAATCAGTAAAAAACGCCGCTAACGTAGCGGCGTTTTTTATCTATCTCAGAGCGGTTTCAGAAACGAGTCGCTCAGAAATAAAATTGCAATTTAGTCGTAGATCGTTGGGATCGGCTGACGTTTGTGCTGCGTGGCCTTGTAAATTGACACCAGACGGTCACTCACTTGTTCCGAAACAGGTTTGCCTTCTAAGAAGTCGTCAATCTGTTCGTAAGAGAGATTCAGTGCGTCTTCATCTGCTTTTTGAGGATCAAGTTCTTCTAAATCTGCAGTCGGTACTTTCTTTACTAGTTGTTCCGGTGCACTCAGCGTTGCCGCGACTTCGCGTACTTGACGTTTGCTCAAGCCGAATAGTGGTGCCATATCACAAGCGCCATCACCAAACTTAGTGTAAAAACCGGTAATGTTCTCAGCCGAGTGGTCAGTGCCTAAAACTAGGCCGCCTACGTAACCTGCGATTTCATATTGAGCAGCCATGCGGGCACGTGCTTTTACGTTACCTTTTACAAAGTCGACTTTTGCAGCGTCAGTTGGCAGAAGGCCAGTACCTTCCAATGCAACATGAGATGCAGAGTGAAGACCATCTACGCCCGCTTTTATGTTTACAGATACAGAATGAGTTGGTTGGATAAAGGCAAGAGCAAGTTGTGCTTCGTCTTCATCCTTTTGCTCACCGTAAGGTAAACGAACGGCGATAAACTGGTAGCTATTGTCGCCAGCTTCTTCGTTCAGTTGGTCCACAGCCAGTTGAGCCAAACGACCACATGTCGTTGAGTCAACGCCACCGCTGATGCCAAGAACAAGAGACTTACAGCCTGCTTCTTGCAATTTACGCTTGATAAAAGCGACACGGCGCTCGATTTCGAAATGCGGGTCGATTGATGGGAGAACTCGCATTTCATCGCGGATGGATTGTTCCATTTCGGGTTCCTTTTCCTGCAAATACATCAGACACTAAATTAGTCGGAATGTGTTCATACTTAGGCCTACGTTTATTGTTCACAATTGGCGGGAAAGCGTTCAATTGATGTTCATAAACGTCGCATTAGTGTCAAAAAACTCTAAAGATTAGTAGTATCATACCGAATTCATCGGATTAGAAAACTCTCTTCAACCAGGTAATCACCGGATATGAAAAAAATCGCCGTTTTTGGTAGCGCATTTAACCCACCAAGCTTAGGGCATAAAAGCGTGATCGAGTCCTTAAGTCACTTCGACCTCGTGCTTCTGGAGCCTAGTATTGCACATGCTTGGGGCAAAAATATGTTGGACTATCCAATCCGGTGCAAGTTGGTCGATGCCTTTATTAAAGACATGGGGCTTTCCAACGTTCAACGTTCAGACTTAGAGCAAAGTTTGTACCAACCAGGACAAAGTGTGACGACTTTTGCGTTATTAGAAAAAATTCAAGAAATCCACACGCAAGCCGATATAACTTTTGTCATTGGTCCTGACAATTTCTTCAAATTTGCTAAATTTTACAAAGCAGAAGAAATTACGGAACGTTGGACTGTGATGGCGTGCCCTGAGAAAGTTAAAATCAGAAGCACAGACATACGAGATGCTTTACTCGCTGATAAAGACATCAGTGCATTTACAACATCAACAGTCCGTGACATTTTACAAAGCGAACGCTTATACAAAGAAACGTTATCTGGTAACTAAGAGGTCAGATTTTCATGGTCAGAATAGTGGTATTTAGTGCATGCACGTTGCTTGTTGTTACACAAGCCAGCTTCGCGTGTAACTATTTGTCTGATCGTTCTGTTGTATTCGCTGATAACACCATGCCCATTTGTGAAGACATTTTTGATAGTGTCGGTGTGCTCAGTGTGGATACGCTCAATTGGTATGAGGCGGAAGAAAGACCGCTTGATGAGCCCACAGAAAACTACTGGGATGAGTGGGCGATTAAGTCGGAAGACACGCCATTGCTGACTCAAAGCTTGGAAAGTAACTATTTTGGCTTGGGTGTCTGGATGCCAGAAGAGTTGAGAGACGATGAAAGCAAAATGACAACCGAAGAATGGCTGAAGAGTCATGGGTTAATGTTCAGTATCGGTTTTGGGGACAAAAGTGATGGTGAACCAAGAATGCGCTTCGATTATCGTTGGCACGAATACTACGATGCTGACTGGATGATGCAGATAGAAGTCCCGTTCTAAATAACACTTCTTAATCAAAAAGGGCGTACATCATGTACGCCCTTTTTGATTCTAAGTTGGTAGTTGGTTACAGTGCTTCCCCAAACACTAAAAAGCACAACTGTTCGTATTCTTCTTCATTACCAGCAAACAAACGCTCGACGATGTCCATTTGCTTTTTGCCAGACAGTTTCATTTTACGAGCTTCTCTTAGTGTTAGCACCAAACACAACTCGATTGAAATTGGTGATTCGCAACCAGGTTTCCATTGATTTATCAAGCTTGTGAGGTGTGAGCCCGTCAGTTTTGGCTTCAATTCCAACGCCTCATATTTGGCGACTGTCAACAAATCCAGTTGTTTTTCACTGCGTGGTTCGGTGGTTACCAGTTTATCCATTAGCGCTTTTAATAGAGCGGAAGGTTTTACAAAGCCGGCTTGTTGAGCAAACTCATCGTTCAAACGCACAGAAAAATCACAACGAGTAGTGCGAGTATTTGGTAAAAAGGTGAGGGAGCTCAAACATCCCTGAGGAATCCAAAAATACTGACCTGGTTCGATGGCATACTCTTGTTTACCCAATTTTATGATCGCCAAACCCTCGACTACTAACAGTAGCGTGTGTTTTAGCGCTTTCTTACGCGCAGCAACATTGAGAAAAGGGTAATTTGCGTCGTGAAATTCAATTGCGTAGTTCATTGTGAATACCAGAGTTCTTGGGGCGCTAAGGTTAACGTTAAACCCTTAGAATGCCAACCGAATAACAGAATTTTTTGCGAATAGAAATTGTAAAACGACTGGTATGACCATGTTAAAAGTATGGATTGAAATGCTGCTACTTGGCAAAACAATGCGTAAAATGTGCCAGCTTTTTTTGAAATGAATTGAATAATGACAGCCAATACCGATCCTTATATTGAAATTCGTCCATACAATGACGAAGAGATTCCAGCTGCGCTGGACCGCCTTATCCAAGACGATGAGTTTATCAGCGCGATTTTAGAGCACCGTTTCGCAAATAAAGCGAACTGGTTCAAAACATTCATGAGCCCGATTATCCGCGTCTACTTAAAAGCGAAGTGGAGCAAGCTGAACTCCGTAGAAGCGATTCAACTTGAAGTTAAGAAGTATCTTCAAGATACGTTGAATACGACGACGGATGGTGTGACCTTTTCCGGCTTGGACAAGCTAGATAAAGAAACTTCTTATTTATTTGTGTCTAACCACCGCGATATCGCTATGGATCCTGCGCTTGTTAATTACGGTTTGCATCAGACCGATCATCGCACTGTGCGCATTGCTATTGGTGACAACTTGCTTAAGAAGCCTTGTGCGACAGAACTCATGAAGCTTAACAAGAGTTTCATTGTAAAACGTTCGGCAAAAGGCCCGAGAGAGATGATGAAAACGCTGGGTCAATTATCTGGATATATCAAGCACTCTCTTGATACGGGTAACTCAATTTGGATTGCCCAAAAAGAGGGGCGAGCAAAGGATGGGAATGATTTTACCGATCCTGCAATCCTTAAGATGTTCCACGTAGAAGGGCGCAAGCAAAAAATCAGCTTTGGCGAATACACTCGCTCGCTGAAAATCGTTCCAGTTTCTATTTCTTATCAGAATGACCCATGTGACCTTGCTAAGGCAAAAGAGCTGTACGAGAAAGCAGAAAAAGGTAGCTACGAGAAGGGTGAGTTTGAAGATATCGAGAGTATTATCCAAGGTATCGTAGGCTACAAAGGCAAAGTTCATGTTGCGTTTGGTGATGTGGTTGATCAAGAGTTCGAAACACCTGAAGAACTTGCAAATGAAATTGATCGTCAAATCCATAACAATTACCGAGTGTTCCCGATGAACTTGCTTGCAGCGGGTCGAGAAGATGACACGATCACCGAATTGGTTAAGTCTCAGTTAGCAGAAAAGCTTGAGCAACTGCCAGCTGGCGCACATAGCTATTTAGTCGCAAGCTATGCAAATCCAGTCAATAACCAAGAATAGCCGGGCTTTAGAGATATGATTGCTCAGCGTTAACATTGTGAGGAACGGGTAGGATCTTTAGCCGATGTGTTATTTGATTTTTCGCTCGTTCTTCTCATTCTGTTCTAAGGTGCAACGGCGCCACCTAAGGTCAAGTTCGTTGGCCACTTTGATATACGATTCCCACCTAAGAAAATGTTGCCATTGACTGTCATGGTCTCTGGGAATTCGGTGAGTTTTGAACCACTGATATACAAATTCCCCTCTACGACAAGGCCTTCAGGTAATTGAGTTAGCGGCGTTCTAATCACACTCAAGTCCCCCTTCACTCGCAGTCGAGTCGGTAAGCTTTGCAAAGGGGTATCTGTCAAATTTAGGTAACCCCCAAGCTTCACCCCTCGTGGCCAACGTTCGATTTTGCTGCCCAATAGATTTGCATACCCTTTGATCTTAGTCCCTGACCTAATGGTTTTAAGCGAGCTGTTGGTGGCCTCCAAGCTACCCCCTACGTCAAGCCCTCTAGGAAGTTTGGTAATTGGGGTTTGCGAGATATTCAAATTACCTTTAACGATGAACCCGTCGGGCAACTGAGAATAAGGTTTGTTGCGTAGGTCAACATTGCCGTAGTTGTCTGTATGGCCAAATTTGGAGTAGTAATCGAGCTCGTATGCAGCAGGGTTCGTACTTATGGCCATTAAGGTAAGAAAGAGAGGGAATACACGCATTATCGCTACTTCAACAAAAATTTACGAGAAAAGAATAACGTAAAGCGAGTAGGGCTTCTAGAGCGAGAGATATAAAGAATATGAGATGCTGCCAAGAACCAAAAATGGCTTCTTGTTAGTATGTTACCAAGATAAAGGGGAGAGCCATGGATAAAAAACCGATAGCTTGCATCACCATAAGTATTGTCAGCGTATTACTTTCTGGCTCGGTGATGGCGAAATCTTACAGTACGCCTGAGGCCAAAGCACTGGTTGCGGCAGACGGTAAATTAGGGCAGCGGGTTTGTTACTACGATGATAAAGCCTACACGACTGGAGCGGTATTGAGTGTTGACGGTGTTTTATTGGTCTGTACTGACGAAAATGACTTTGAAACGAATGGCGCGTTAAAGTGGGTGGTATTTAAGCAAGAAAAGTAATGTCACTTATTACAAGAGCGCTAAAAACACAAAAGCGAGCAGAGTGCTCGCTTTTTTACTCTTATAACTTTGATTTTTAACGCGCTAGAGAGCGAGTTTTCAGTTCAAAGATTAGCTTTTCAGCGCTAACTTCAAACTTGAAGCGAGCGGTGAGCTCTTTTGATTCTTCAGTGAGTTCAGAAACGTTGTATTCAACGCCGGCACACACTGTTGTCGCCATTTCGATGTATTTCGCCAACTCAGCTTCTAGTGCTGCTTTAGTTTCTGCGAAAATCGTTACGTCAGCAACATCGTCGCCTTCTTTGATGATAAAACCCATTTCACCAGCGCAACCGCAAGCTTCACAAACTTGGCTTTCTTCTAATTCGACACTCATAACGAATCCTCTTGTAAATACTGTGGGTATTCTATCAGGTATTTGATCTCTATCTACAAAAATGAATGATTTTGGATAAAAAAGGCACGGTATGTTATGTTGTTAACAAGGGGTTAATTAAATTCATTAGAACTTCCTTAATAAAATTAATGTGATATGTATCAATATTTAAAATCAATTAACCTAGATATTCGTGAGATTTTTGTCAGGTGAGTTGAACTGGGGTTCAATTTATAAGACTATTTCCGGATTAATTATTTTTACATAATTATCATTCTTAGCCTGAGAATAGTTTCGATGAATGATTTGGTGCAAGGTTTTGATGGAGTGGACTTTTCGCCATATTTTGAGTCACATGTATTGACAGAAATATCACTGTAAATTGCACGTTACGCAGTGCATTTTAGTTATGATTGACCCTCTAATTTGATGTTAGGGGCGTACAGTACATAATGCTGAGGATGATTTTCATTCTGGCCCTCATTTAATTGTGAGTTAGATGGATTTACAAAGAGAAGAGCTTAAAATATGCCAAAGCGTAGTAAAGAAGATACCGAAATCACTATCCAGAAAATCATGGATGCCGTTGTTGATCAGCTTCTAAGACTTGGTTATGACAAAATGTCTTACACCACGTTAAGTCAACAGACAGGTGTATCGCGTACAGGTATTAGCCACCATTTCCCTAAGAAAACGGATTTTACCGCCGCGTTAGACGGTCGTATTTTCAAAATGTTCGTAGAGCATCTAGAATTTGATAAAGGTCTAGAAGCGTTTTCGAAGAGCTGGATTAAAGCTCTAGAAGATACTGAATTCTTAGCGATCTTGCGTCTATTGTTCCACCATATCGTCACTTCAGAAAGTGCACATGAGTTTGCAGCAAACGGTATTGACCGTTTGTACAAAATGGCTGAGAGCCAATTCGGTGCTGGTAGTGACAAAGAGTTAGAGTGGTTAATTGGTCGTTCGTTGATTCAGATGAGCAAATAAAACCAGAATAAAGAAAGCCCCGCATTATGCGGGGCTTTTTCTTATTTAATATATTGAACCGGACAATCTGTTCGTTAAGACTGCTATTTAAGCCGCTGCATGGACTTGTGGGAAATCCAAGGTCGGGTGCTTAGTGACGATAGAGCGATAGCCATAGACTTGTTCAATGCGTTCTGGTGTCAAAGCGTTCCACGGGTTGTCATCACAAACCAGTTTGCCATCATGAAGTAAAACCAATCTATCAGCGTACTGTGACGCTAGATTTAAATCATGTAATACAACCACAACGGCCGCATTGTTTGCTTTGGCTGCTTCACGTGCGATCTTGAGCGTGTTGTGCTGGTGGGCAAGATCGAGTGCTGAAGTCGGCTCATCCAGCATCAGTATTTTTTTGTCGCCAGCTTGATGAAGCTGAGTTAATACTCGCGCAAGATGTAAGCGCTGCTTTTCACCACCAGAAAGAGCAGGGTAGAGGCTATCTGCAAGGTGAGATACGTCAGTCTGCTCCATGTACTGCAAAGCTAATTGTGTGGTTTCTTTGTTAGTTATCGACAACGGAATTGCGCCTAACTCTACAACTTCTCGAGCTAAGAACGGAAAAGTTAACGTGCTGTGTTGTGGTAACATCGCAATGTGTTTTGCGCTTTCAGCGGGCTCCCAATCGTTTTTTTGTTTGCCAAAGTACTCAATGTCATGTTGAGAAGGGATCTCGCCGCATAGGAGTTTTAATAACGTGCTTTTACCAGCGCCATTTGGTCCAAGTAAGGCGGTAACTTCTCCTGCTCGAATATCAATACTGATGTCATCAAGTACGATTCGGCTGCCATACCTCATGGAGATATTTCTGCCTGACATAACCGTTGGATTCATTACAGGATCTTCCCTTTTTGTTGGAACAATAAGTAGATAAAGAACGGCGCACCAATAAGTGCAGTTACGATACCTACCGGCAGTTCAGCTGGAGTAACAACAACTCGTGCGAACATGTCCGCAGCGGTTAATAGCAAGGCTCCCATTAGTGCTGAGATTGGTAGTAAGGTTCTATGGTCAGGCCCAGCTAACATTCTTCCTAAATGAGGAATGACGAGGCCGATAAAGCCGATGGCACCACAAATACTCACCGTAATACCAACGCCGACAGCAGAAAGTAATATCAACTGACGCTTAAGCTTTTGCACGGGTACACCCAAGTGCCTTGCTTCGGATTCACCTAATAGCAGCGCATTAAGTGACATTGCTTTTTTCTGGAACCAAAAAAGAAGAATCACGAGCGTCACTGCTGCTAGACCAATACCAGACCAGTTTGCTCCTGCTAAAGATCCCATCGACCAAAGCGTAAGGTCGCGAAGCATTTGGTCATCGGCGATAAAGTTCATAAAACCAATAGCGGCACCAGAAAGGGCACTGATTGCAACACCAGCCAAGAGCATAATGGTCACGGAAGTGCCAAATTTGTTCGTTCCTAGCCAATAAACCAATACGGTTGTAATTGCACCACCAAGAAAAGCAAAGAAAGGCAGCGCGGCTAAGTTCATTAGCTGAGGGTAGTTTTGGCTAAAATCCGCAAAGACTACAATAGCGAAAGCCCCGCCAAGAGCGGCTCCTGCAGAAACACCAATGATGCCTGGTTCAGCAAGAGGGTTTCGGAAAAGTCCTTGCATAACCACACCACAAATCGCAAGGATGGCACCAATGAACATGCATAGGATAGTGCGTGGTAAGCGTATTTCGTTAATGACTAGTTGGATGTGAGGAGCAAGGTCAGACCCTGCTCCGCTCAGGCTTCGTAGGCTGTCTGCGAAGCTGATATTCATGGGACCTACTGTGATTGAAGCTACAGCTATAAAGGCTAATATACCGGATAAAGCAAGTAGAATAGTAGATAAAGGGATACGTCTTAACAGCATTGAATCTCTCTACGGGTATAGTAACTCGTTTAGGCGTTTAGCTTCAGATAGGCTTTTTAGACCCAAACCACCGACTAATGCGTGACCATCAATCGTAACGATGTTCTTAGTCATACCTGCTGGCGTTGCAGCAAGTAGTGGCATCGCTTTTAAAATTGCATCAGCGCCACCCATAGTCTGGTAACTACGGCCACTCACTAAGATAACGTCTGGTTGCATTTCAACCATAGCTTCTGTTGATAGCGGCTTGTATGAAGACAGTTTACTTGCCGCTGGGTTCTCACCGCCGGCGAGAGTAATAATGGCATCTGGTGTCGTTTCTGAACCTGCAACGTTTGCGGCACGACCTTCATGAATCAGCAAGAAAAGGACTTTCTTTTTCTCCGCTTTTTCTGGTTGGTTGCCTTCTAGGGCTTGAACTTGTGCTTCAACTTCTTTCTTTAGTGTTGTGGCTTCAGTTTCACGATGCATGATGCCAGCAATTTGGTCGATACGATGAATCAAACCATCAACGTTTGCTTCTGTATTTACGACCTCAACGTCGACACCTGCTGATTTTAACTGGTCAAGCGTTGTATTCGGGCCCATTTCATCAGAACCAATCACTTTTGTTGGGCTTAGAGCTAATAAGCCTTCCGCGGATAGACGACGGTGATAACCTACTTTAGGTAACTCCATTTCTTTAGGAAGCTGACTCGTCACGTCAACTGCGACTAGGCTTTCTTTTGCATCAAGGGCGATGAGGAGTTCAGTTACCGCACTACCTGCACTGACAACTCGTTCCTTTGAAAGGGCTTCGTTAGCAAATAGGTTCGCACTTGCAAGCATAGTCACTGCTACGGTTAAGGCGGTACGAACTGGCAATAGTGTTTTGTTCATGAGTTTATTCTCTGTCTTATGTTCTTTTTATTGCGACTCTTCAGTTAACAACTGAGTCGCCTGAATTCCGTTTTCTTGTAAAAAGCCAAGAAGCTTAACGAGGGATTGAATATCAGCGGTTTTTTCTGCGCCAATCACAATAGGTTTGTCGGTTGATTTGCTCTCTTCGAGTAAGGCAAGAGTAAAGTTTTCCCAGTCGATATACGTTTTCCCATTGATAGCCCAAAAAGGTTCTTCTTTGAGGATGTTGACCGTAATGGATTGTTTATCAACTTCGGCAACGGCCTGAGAATCTGTACTTGGTAAACTGACATCCAGAGAGTCGAGCTTGACTGCTGCAGTCAACATCAAGAACACCATTACAATAAAGATAATATCCAGTAACGGGGTTAGGTCCGGTGTTAAACCATGGCTGTTATTGTCTTGAGGTGCTTTAATCATGAGCTTCTCGCCTCAACATGATCAGCAACCGTTGCGATTTCTTTGTTGTTTTCTGGAGAAACGTGTTGCAAAGAAATGCCTTCTAACCAGAGGTTTACATAGTTCAGTGTGTGCTCAAGCTTAGCGATAACGCGATCAGCCCAAAGACCAATCAGTTGTGCGCCAGAAATTGCGGGCAATGCAATGATCAAACCCGCTGCGGTCGTGCGCATTGCCAGACCTAGGCCATCAGCCAGATCGTTTGGCGTGATGTTACCTGTAGAAGACGCAATGCCTTTAAACATATCGATCAGGCCAAGAACGGTACCTAACAGCCCGATTAGCGGACTGATCACACCAATGAGTGTCAAAAGACGCAGACCGGAATGTAATTGATGACGCTTTTCTTGCAACCAGATTCCTGCCGCGTCTTCACGAAGTGACTTAGAGAAAGAATGGTGAGCAAGTAACATCGCGACACCACGATAAAGAAGAGGTCGCTTGCCAGAAAGATCGTCTGCAAGTGCTTCGATATCTTTGCTGTTTGTTGGGTCTAGGGTTTTGAGCTTTTGACGAATTGCTCTTTTGCCTACTCCAAGACTAACAAATACTTGGAAAAGTCTTTCCGCAATGATCATGACTGTTAAAGCAGAACAAATAATTAAAGGCCAAGTCATAAGACCAAATTGGGTTTGTAAATGTTGTAGCTGTTCCATTATCCATCCAACTTAAAACGAACTGGGATTTGAACGCGGTGAGCAACTTGTTGCCCTCCAGAAATATGTGGTGAGAATTCCCATTGCTTTATCGCACGTAGCGCTGAAGCATCGAGCATTTCTGCACCGGAAGATTCAATAAGAACTTGTTTAACTTGATTGCCATTTGCATCAAGCCAAATTTCGTATAGTGCAACACCTTGAATGCCACGCTTACGAGCTGAACGAGGGTAGCGAGGCTGAACTGGTTGGGAGACAAAAGCTGGCTTATCGACTAGTACTGGTTCTGAAGTCGCACCTTTTGATTCATTTGTTGGTGCGGCTTTTTGCTCTTGTACTGGTTCTTTTGCGACTTTCTTCTCTACTTTTTCTTTTGGTTCCGGATCTTTTTTAGCCACTGGTTTCGTTGGTTGTGGCTTTTTAGGTGGCTTGATTGGTTCAGGTTCCTTTTTTACCGGTGGTTTTTTCTTTACAGCTTCTTTTTTAACGACGGGTTTTTCGATCGGCTTTTTAACTGGTTCTGGCTTAGGTTCCGGTTGCTTCTTGGTTTCAGTTTGCTTCTTCTCGACTTCCTCTTGAGGAGCCGGTTGCGCTTTAACAGGTTTAGGAGCCGAGACCAAATTCAGGCTTACTGTGCTTGCCGGATTTCCTGCAGGCATCGCAAAAACTTTTGTCTCTTGAGAGACAAAAAGAAGCGCTGCATGAATCGCAAGTGAGGCGCCTCCGGCAATGACATATCTTTGTAGGTTCACGGGTAAATCTCGGTGTTGCTAATAATTATCAAGTTGGGACTGATTATCACTTACAAAGGAAATAAGATCAATTATCAATTGCATTATCATTACGCGCAAATTATGATCTTTGCAGTTTTTTTGAAATGAGCCTCAATCCTTTGTGTGGTGGGCTTTAAGTGAGTAAATATGAGCGTCGATATTTATAAATTTGACGAATCAATCCTTGGGAGTGATAGCCCGGATCCATTGCGCTTTGCTTTTGTGAAAAAGCACTCTGCGCATGCAGGTGGTAGTAGCATGCCAGTGCCGCCGCCACAACAAGGAGATATTCTTTCAAGGATTACGTCTGAAACGACGGCAAAGAACAATAAGCGTTGCTTGTACATTCACGTTCCATTTTGTCGTGTGCGTTGTACTTTCTGTAACTTCTTCCAAAATGCTGCCAGCCGTAAGTTAGTCGATGAATACTTTGATGCTCTGATGAAAGAGCTAAAAGAGAAAGCGGCGATGCCGTGGACGCAAAGTGGCATCTTCCATGCGGTTTACATCGGCGGTGGTACGCCTACTGACTTATCTGCAGACCAAGTTCGTATTCTAGGCCAGGCCATTCACGACTATTTCCCTCTCGCAGCTGACTGCGAAATTACACTTGAAGGTCGTATCAACCGATTCTCAGACGAGTTATATCAAGGTGCGCTAGACGGTGGATTCAACCGTTTCTCATTTGGCGTCCAGAGCTTTAATACCAAAGTTCGTCGTAGCGCTAAACGTCTAGATGACCGTGAAGATGTACTTCAGCGAGTAAGTGAGTTGGCGAAAGAAGACAGGATCCCTGTCATCAT
This sequence comes from Vibrio sp. 10N.222.52.B12, assembly GCF_002875385.1. Lineage (NCBI taxonomy): Bacteria > Pseudomonadati > Pseudomonadota > Gammaproteobacteria > Vibrionales > Vibrionaceae > Vibrio > Vibrio sp. 10N.222.52.B12. The sequence goes on from NZ_MDAW01000107.1 coordinate 15,675, forward strand.
CGATTTGCTTTACGGCCTGCCTTATCAAACGAAAGAAGTTTTAGAGCAAGATCTTAAGGACTTTTTGTCTACAGGCGCTCATGGCTTGGACCTTTATCAGTTAGTGGTTGGTGGTACAGCGCCAATGCTCAATTTGGTTGAAAAAGGAAAAATGCCGCCACCTGCAACGACACCGGAAAAAGCGGGCATGTACGAGCTTGGCGCTAAGTTTATGGCAGAGCACCACATGAAGCCGCTTAGTGTTAACCACTGGGCGATCGATAACCGTGAACGCAGCTTATACAACAGCTTAGCGAAGACCTATGCAGAAGTATTGCCTGTCGGTTGTGGTGCGGGCGGTAACATCGGTGGTTACGGCATGATGCAGCACCGCACGCTAGACACTTACGTTAAAGCTGTAAATGAAGGGCAGAGCACCATCGCAATGATGATGAAGCAAAGCCCACTTGAGCCGCTATTCGCAGCGCTGAAGTCTGGCTTTGATCGAGGCATTGTTCAGGCGAGCAAGTTGCCAACATTTATGGGTGAAGACACCTTTAATTTCCTGATGCCACTATTCAAAGTTTGGCATGACAAGGGCTTAGTTGAGCTACAAGAGCGCAGTTTAATACTGACGTTAGCAGGTAGCTTCTGGGCTGTGTCTCTGGCTCAGGCATGTATTCAAGTACTGACTTCTGAAATGAACGAAAACGTACCAAAAGTATCTAACAATTAATCTGAAAGAAATGGAAAAAACAATGGAATCAATTAAGCAACAGGTCGAAGCCCTACTAGAACAAGAGCCGCAACTACTTCCAGCAGCAATGGCTGAGCGCCTTGGTGTATCAGAGTTTGATGTGGTAGCTGCACTTCCTCAAGAGATGGTTGCAGTAGCTCCTGGTGAGCAAGCACAAAGCATTTTAGAAGGTCTTGTTGGTTTTGGCCCAGTAACAACTATCGTTCATTCTTTTGGTTCTATCTTTGAAGTCAAAGCGCCGTTCCCGAAAGGTAAAGTTGCTCGTGGTTACTACAACCTTATGGGTAAAGAAGGTGAGCTTCATGGCCACCTAAAACTGGATAACGTGAAAAACATTGCCCTAGTAAGCAAGCCTTTCATGGGCCGTGAGAGCCATTACTTTGGTTTCTTCTCTGAGTGTGGCAGCAACATCTTTAAGATTTACCTAGGCCGCAATGAGAAGCGTGAGCTAATCGAAGATCAAGTAACAGCATTCCGTGCAATGCAAGCAGAGTTCAACAAGTAGTCTCGAATGAGCATGACACTGCACTAATTCGTTAGCGCAGTGTTATTTATTAAAGAATAACCGAGTTAAAACTCGGAACAACAAACAAGTAAAGTTAGGTATCAAAATGGATCAGCAAGTTAAACAAGAGCGTTTACAAGGTCGTCTAGGACCAGAAATCAAGGAATTTCGTCAGGAGCGCCGTACAATTCAATTAGCAACCGTTGATGCGGAAGGCCGTCCAAACGTAAGTTACGCACCATACGTTCAAAACCAGGAAGGTTACTTCGTTCTTATTTCTCAGATTGCTCGTCACGCACGCAACCTACTAGAGAATCCAAACGTATCTTTGATGATGATTGAAGACGAAGATTCATCGAAGCAGTTATTCGCTCGTAAGCGCCTAACGTTTGATGCGGTTGCATCTGTTGTTGAGCGTGATACAGAGATGTGGCAACAAGTTGTTGGTCAAATGAAAGACCGTTTTGGTGAGATCATTGATGGTCTGAGCCAACTAGAAGACTTCGTTCTGTTCAACCTAAAAGCAGAACAAGGTCTATTCGTAAAAGGCTTTGGTCAAGCTTACCAAGTATCAGGCGATGATCTGGTTGATTTCGTTCACCTTCAAGAAGGACACAAGAAAATCGAAAACGCATAAGCCGATTTTCTAACTTATGATCGTCTAAACGGATGTGAATGCCCAAAGGGAGTTAGGTTATACTGACTCCCTTTTTTATTAGAGCAAAAGCACAGAGAAAGAGCATGAGACCAGTAAGCAAGGAACTTGGCGAGATTTGTTACCCATTCATCTATGAAGACAGCCCAGTATGTGACTTTGAAATCACCGCTGATGAGTTGTGTAGCCGAATTGGGCTGGTTCTATCGATGGAACTCGATGACTTTAGCCGCGACATACTGACTCGAATGCAGCCCAACGTATATCATGTGAATGGCTCTATCCGCGGAAAACTCGCGATTACAGAAGCGGAAGTCGATGAGCTAAAAGCCGATTACGATGCAATCAAGGCTCGTATCGATGGTGGCTTTAAAGGGTTTGTGCTTCCTAGCGGCCACCCAACGTCAAGCCAATTGCATTTGTGTCGTTGCCAAGCAAAGAAGGTGGTTCGTGCATTGGTTGCCGTTGAACATTCAGGTAAGAAACAACCCGCTCCGATTTTGTTCCGCTATTCAAACCTGCTCGCGAATGTGCTCTACAGTTTGGCGTCTTACATCAACCACATTTATCAAGTCGAAGAAACTGAGTTTGTGTCTCGCAGCTACACAATGCCAAGTAAATAGGCAAAATATCACCTAATAGTCTGAATTTAATGACTTTAAGCTAGCCGTCGCAGAGTTCTCATTCGAGTGCTGTAATTGCCTTTACCCATCTTTCTGTCTTTGTTTGAATAACGATTAAAATTGATTCAGAGGAAGGAAGCGATGGGTTTAGTTGTTGGGGGGCCTTTATTGATTTGGCTATTTTGCGCGCTATTGTCTATCAGAGCGGGGTTTGTGTTGTTTGCAGGGCACCATTTTTCGAGTGTTCTGATTGCTATAGCGTTAGCGGTGGGTGTGACAGCTTCTATTATTTTCTACAACTGGTATTCGATTGCGAAAAGGGAGGAGGTTTACTTTTTCTCCCTTTCAATGGAATTGTTGTGTCGACCCGCATTGATTATGCTGGCGGTTATCGCGATAGGACTGTATTTCTTCGGCGGAGGGTTATTGCTCAATAGTCACATCAAAATGTTCGTCTTTGTTGCACTGTTTTCATGTTCGGTAGCAAGTATCACGAGTTTGTTGGCTGCCGAAAAAGTTATTGATGTATACCAGATCAAGCAAACTTATTAGATATGATTAAGAAGCTATCGCTTTTGCTTCCAGCTCTTTTGCACCGCGCAGCATCGCTTCAATCAATTCCCCAGCGTTGAATTTCTCTAATGCCTCGTGAGCGCCAACTTGGTGAGCTCGATCAACACAAATCTCGCTTGATAGAGACGTGTGAAGAATGCGGTAAGAGTTATTCAGCGCAGAATCATTTTGAATTTCAAACGCAAGTTCATAACCATCCAGCCCTGGCATTTCAATGTCACTCACTAAAAGGTCAATTGGACGGTTCGCTTCTGCATCTCGCTTCATCAAGTCAAGTGCGTCTGAGCCGTTTTTACAGATTTGATACGGGATGTTGATGCGGTCTAGCGCGTCGCTCAATTGCTTACGAGCGATAGAAGAGTCGTCCACCAAAAGGATATTCAAGGCTTTCAAACGCTCGCGCTCGATGTCTGTAAGCATTGGAATCTTGGTATTCTCGTATTGCGGGTAGATCTTCGATAGTAGAAGTTCCACATCCAACATTTGTACGATCTTCTCTTCATAGCGAGTAATACCCGTTACAAAGATATTATGACCCGCACTTGATGGCGGTGTTTCGATAGATTTCCAATCACATTCAATGATTTTCTCGATACTTCGCACCATAAATGCCACCACAGTACGTAGGCAATCGGTTACGATCAAATAGCAATTCTTGTATTCTTCCTCTTGGATAGGACGGAATCCAATTGCTGCCGCCATATCGATGACTGGCACCGTCAAATTACGAATTGTCACAGTGCCAATTACATGATGGTGCGAATAGGGAATTTTGGTGGTCGGCATGTAAGGTACAATTTCACGGACTTTAAGTGTGCCAATTGCGAAGTTCTGTTGCAGGGTGAGTTTAAACACCAACATACCTTGAGACTGGTTCGCTTTACTCGCGACTTTTGCCATGAAAATAACCTTATCAATATCACTGATTTATGTAACTAATCTAATCTTATAAGGCGACCGCTTCAACCATAGAGCGTGGAAAAGTGAGCTTTTTAGGAAATAGAGCAAGTTAAGTGAGAAATCGAGCAGAAGAACGAATAAGTTTTCATCAATTTGTAAGGTGGTGGTTGTCATCTTTAGATGAAGATAGTGTCTGAGTAACAGAAATAATTGGCGATGATGGGACGTTTCGGTAAACTTGCGCCATCAGAACATTGAGAGACAGACATATGGCAAATACTGCAGCTGCTTTGCACATCCTTGTAAAGCATAAAGAGCAAGCTGAAGACATTATCCAGCAACTGAAAAAAGGCGCGAAGTTTCAGGCTTTGGCAAAGAAATATTCAACTTGCCCATCTGGTAAACGTGGTGGCGACCTAGGTGAGTTTCGCCGTGGTCAAATGGTGCCACAGTTCGACAAAGTTTGTTTTTCTGGTGAGGTTCTTACTCCACACCTAGTCAAAACCAAATTCGGTTGGCACGTTGTTAAGGTGTTATACCGTACTTAAAAAGTAGCGCGTTTATCGCGCTATTTTTGTATGTAGCGTTCTTTATTTGTGCTCCTCTCATCATCTTTTCGAGTCTTTCTCTCCTTTCCTGTCAATTTATAAACCGCACCAACTGTGACGTGAACGGCAGTTTCGCTTTCTTAAATATTTGTTACATATCGAATTATTGCCCCATGTTCAGATTCTTACTGAGAAAAGGCGTAATAGTGAGAGTAGGCGCGATCAGATTCGTTTATCTGCAAAATGCTTATAAAACATGTGTTTAAATCGGTATCCTTGCGATCTTTGTTTTGGCTTGGGCGTTTGAATACTTTTAAACGGACGTTTAAACCTTAACTGGAGATAAGCTACGCCTTGTTTTTCCTCCTAGCAGAAATGCGAAAGGGGTGAGGGAGGCTCGCCAATAGTTCTTATAATTTTGCCTATTGGATTCGCTCACGATGAATTCGAGTAACAATGGGTGAGCGAACGCGACTAGGAGATAGACATGAGTGGCTTACAGAAAACACAATTAACAGGTGCAAATGTTATCTTGCACGCTTTTGATTGGAAGTATGCTGACATTGCCCAACGCGCAGCAGAGATCAGCGAGCTAGGTTACGGCTCGGTATTGGTTTCTCCGCCGATGAAAAGCGCACAAGACGAACGCTGGTGGCAGCGTTACCAACCTCAAGATTATCGTGTTATCGACAATGCGCTCGGTAATACCACAGATTTTAAAAACATGGTTGAAGCACTCGACCATGTGGGCGTATTGGTTTACGCCGATGTCGTCTTTAATCACATGGCGAACGAAGCCCATTTACGCTCGGATTTACAATATCCACGCCAAGCCGTGATGGACGATTACCAGCAAAATGCTAGCAAGTATCAAGATCTGATTCTATTCGGTGACTTGTCAGAACCGTTGTTTGATGAGAATGACTTCGTTGAAGCTTTTGGCATTAAAGATTGGAAAGACAAGTGGGAAGTTCAAAATGGTCGAATCTCGGGCGGTCCAGCCGATCCTGGGTTGCCGACTTTACGTGTGTGCAAGCATGTTGTTGAGCAGCAACGTACTTACCTGAAAGCGCTTAAGGCTTTAGGCGTGAAAGGTTTCCGTATTGATGCCGCAAAGCACATGACTCTTGAGCATTTAAAGCAAGTGTGGACTGATGACATTACTCAAGACGTTCATATCTTTGGTGAAATCATCACAGATGGTGGCGCGACAGAAGAAGAATATGAATTGTTCCTTGAACCGTACTTAAAAGAAACGCGTTTGGGGGCCTACGACTTCCCGTTGTTCTCAACCATTTTTAAGGCATTTTCGAAGAAAGGCAGTTTTAAATCTTTGATCGACCCGTACTGTTTTGGTCAGGCTTTATCTAACCGTCGAGCTATTACTTTCGCGATTACTCATGATATTCCAAACAATGATGTGTTCTTGGATTTAGTCATGGATGAAGAGAACGAATGGCTAGCGTATGCCTACATTCTGGGACGCGATGGTGGTGTTCCGCTTATCTACACGGATTTGGATACCAGTGGTATCAAGGGCGTGGATGGCAAACCAAGATGGCAAAATGCGTGGAAGGACGCGCGTATGGCAAAGATGGTGGCATTCCATAATCTTGTTCATGGCGAACCAATGACGGTACTGGAAGGTAACGACGATATGTTGGTACTTCAGCGCGGCGAGAAGGGCATCTTGGTACTCAACAAATCTGCGCGAGCGCAATCACTCAAGCTTAGCTTCACTAATGCGCTGGTAGATATGATGACTGACGAAGATGTGCCGTGTGGTGAAGAGATCAAAGTCGCTGCCAAATCAGCGATGTTGCTTGTGGAGAGATAATGTTGCTCGGAGTGATAAAGTGTGAGTGTTAAAAAGCGCCGAGTACATCGGCGCTATTTTGATAGGTGTTACTGCCCAGACACTTTCAATTTCTATTGTCTAGACTATTTCGCTAAGTGCTGACCCATCACGCCATTGCTTTTTTCTAAGCGAGATGAAATGTCACCAAATAGATCCGGTAAGTCGGCTTTGATGGTGTAGTTATGACCATCGTTTAACTTGTTAAAATCCACTGAGTACTGCGTGTAGCTGTCGTCATACTGGTAACGTACGTTCATCACTTTTTGGTCTAAGTTGTACACCAAACCGTAAAGAGTAGCATAGCCGTGCATTTCTCCGTTGACTGGGCGGTTTGCAGCATCCAATGGGATTTTGTAGGTCACACTGTCGAGTTTCGCAATGCCATTGGTGTAGCTGCTAGGCTCTTTAAGCTGGTCCTTCATGTAGCTGTTCCAGATAAAGCGTTGAGCAGAATTAATGTTGCCCGGGATCGGGAACTCACCATTCACATCACTCTTCGCTTTTGGTTGCGTTTCTTGCCAGTTTTTCAAGTGTTGCGCGTACTCTGGGCTGTTAGTCATCACGTCATATTGTTTGCCATGATGAACTTGCCAAGCGCCGTCGATGTATTCCAACACAGCAGAGTCACCACTTGCGTCTTCTAATGAATAATGTCCCTTCATTTCGATGCCATTGTGGCTGAACTGTTGGATTTGGATTGAATCTAGATGCTTCAATGCTTCATCAACGGATGCAAAGCTATCAATCAAATAGGCGACAAAGCGCGAGTTTTCGATTTGTTGTTTGCCAGCTTGTGGTGCGCCTGGGTTTTCTTCATCCAAGAACAATGCATTTGCCGCAAAGCCTTTCTCATTGAAGCCATCAATGATGCCTACGCCGTAAATACTTACACCGATAGAAGCGTATTTTGATGTCCACGTAAGTGCATCGCCTTTATCGTAGCCGCGGTAAGTTTGGCCTGCGTGACGAACATCGATAGTTGGCTGATTGGCTTCCATCCAGTCCATAGTACGAGAGACAAATACACCGTGGTCTTGAGTCTCCCAAACCAAACGTGAACACGCATTTGCTGCGGTAGAGATGCTGCCAACGGCCATTGCAACTGATGCTGCTAGAAGTACTTTTTTGCTAAAACCTTTCATTGAATTACCCTCGTAACGTTTCAATACTGGGTCATTATTACGTTTAATGTTCACCATGTAATCTCAGTTATGTTGCAAACTTTGCAACAAAGGAATTTCGATTGAGCTAAAATAAACGGGTTTATTGTTTGAGGATCTTCTAATGCCCAGAGCCAGTTTTGACCAACTTACTGCATTTGTCGCCGTCGCAGAGCATAGCTCATTTAGCCAAGCCGCAAGGGTAATCGGGAAAGATAGAGCGACGCTTCACCACCAAGTCAGTGATCTCGAAATTGATTGGGATGTTATTTTGTTTGAACGCAAAGGAAGAACGCCAGTCTTGACAGAAATAGGAGCGACGTTACTTACCCAAGCCAAGCACATTCTTTACCAGATGCAGTCTTTAGAGCTTTCCTGCGACAGCTACTCGCAAGGGGATGTTCCGGAGATAACGATTTGCCACGACATGTCGGTCCCGTGTGATGCCATTGCAGACATCGACCTATCTTTGCGCAAGAAATACAAGGATACAGCAATTCATTGGTTGCACCGTAGTCGAGATGAAGCATTAGACATGCTGATGACGAAACAGGCGGATTTCGCAGTGGTACTTAACAGCGGCAAAGCATTCCCAACCGAAGGAATGTCATTTATTAACTTGGGCTATCCTAAGTTTACCTTTTACGCCCATAAGCAAAGCCTAATAGCACAGAAAGCCGTTGTGACTTTGCAAGATCTTGCGTCACACCATCAATACATCTCTGAGAATTTCAGCACGAGTGCGCTAGGCAACCAGCAGATTATGTCACCCAACATCTCTCGCATCAGCAACATCGATGTATTGATGCGATTACTGAAAAATGATGGCTTTGCCTTGCTTCCTCATCACTTAGTGCAAGCTCATGATGAGAAAGGCGAATTCGTTCCTTTGAACATTGATTTTATGGCTAACGAAGGTCGTGCAGGTTACGTGTTACTAAAGCGAGGTAATACGCTAAGTTCAGTGCACCAAAAGCTGGTGGCATTGGTGACCGAATGGTTTGATAAACAAGCTTAAAACTCTAAAGCTCATATACTTGATTCGTACTAGATTAAGAAAGTACCAACCTTAATGAAATGTCACCATCATCGAGGATACCATCCTCTTGAAATCCGAACGCACGATAAAGCTTACCTGCCTGCTGATTGGAGGGTTTATGCATCGTGAGTAAGGTTTTCCCGCCGAGTTGTTTCACTTCTTCAACTAACAAGTTGAGTACTTGCTTTCCATATCCTTTGTTCTGGTGATCTTTGTCGATCATAAAGCGGAACAGCCAGTAAATTGAGTAATCAAGCGGCTCGTCTTCATGGCAAAACGTAAGCAAACCGATCACCGTCTCTTGCTCATAAATCACTTTCAATCGGTAGTCGGTTTCAAAGCGTGACTGAGCAATCGTAATCGCGTTGGAGGCAAGGTTTTCTTCTTGTTCTGGGTGAAGATTGAGGCGAATACAATCTAGATAGTTTTCTTTGGTGAGTTCTCTTAGTGAGATCATAAAAATGAGCTTCCTTCTTCCTTAAAGCAGAAGAAGTAAAGCTTACTATTCAGCAAGATAGCAAATGAGAGAGCTGACGAAGAGATAAAGCTGTGATTGAGTTCATGGATAGGCGACTCAATGACGAGCCGCCAAGATATCGGTATTCATTGTGAGGTGGGCATTCAGCGAGGGATTAACATTTATCGCAAGAAGCACCGTTTTGGTTGCAATCTTTCATACGACCTTGTTTGTCGAACGAGAAACTGCAACATTCTTCAAATAGCTTTTTCAATTCGACACGTCCTCTTTGTACGCGCGATTTGAGGGTTGAGTAGCTGATACCTTGCTCTTCGGCCAACTTCTTCTGGCTCATGCCTTCAAGCTCTATAGAAGAGAGCAGCTGCGATTGCTCATCTGGTAATGCTTGCACAAACGGCGCAATGCACTTTGACAGTTCTTGTTTCAGGTTTGATTCTTGCTCTTCAAACCAAAGATCGTCAGCAACGAGGTCATTATCACGCTGATTTCGAGCACGTTTACGGTAGAAATCGATGATGGCGTTATTAGCGATTTGGAAGAGCCAAGATTTGACGCTAGATACATCACGAATATCCGCAAGGTTTTGATAAGTCTTAAGTAAGATCTCTTGTTTTAAGTCGTCTACATCATCTTCATTGCTGACTTTAGAGCGCAAAAACGCATGAATAGCGTGTTCGTATTCGCTCCAAATCGATTCGAGGTTAGCAGTTTTCATTGATGCAACACTCGTCACGCAAGAAGCCAATAACCGTATCTAAGCATTCATACTCAGCAACACAATACAAAGTACGACCTTCACGACGCTGACTAATTAAGCCTGCTGAGGCTAGGCTCGAAATGTGATGAGAAAGGGTTGAGGCTGGAATACCAAGTTTATCTTGTACGCCACCAACCGCGATTCCTTCATAGCCTGCTTTGACCACCTCTTTATAGATACATAAACGGGTAGGGTGTCCTAGCTCTTTGAGCGCTTTTGCTACAGCTTCGAGTTCCATACTGACCTCTTGGAATGACAGACGATAAATACATTTCGATGATAGTGAAAGTGTGGGTGAATAGCAAACAAGAAAAATTACCTAGTTAATTACTTGATTATTAAGACTTTAAATTATATTTCGATATTTATCGAAATATAATGATTGACGCGTCGATTTTTAATTCTATAATTCGAGAAAAATAGAAATGAAGAGTTCAGCTTCATTAGGAAATTTACAGTTACTGATGTGACATCAGTAGGAGAATCAATATGAATCCAGAAATCATGACCATGGCTAAGGAAGCGCTTGATATGTTTGCGTTTTTAGCAACCGAACTTATCATCCTATTCCTAGCGATTAGCTACATCGTGGGTGTGTTGCAAGATTTTCTAACGCCAGAAAAAATTCAATCTATCCTGAGCTCAAAAAAGGGTAAAGGTTACTTCATTGCTGCGCTATTAGGTTCGATTACGCCTTTCTGTTCGTGTTCTACCATTCCTTTCTTGAAAGGTCTATTGCGTGCAAGAGCAGGTTTCGGACCTATGATGGTGTTCTTATTTGCCAGTCCACTGCTTAACCCAGTGATCATTGGTTTGTTTGTAGTGACCTTTGGTTGGAAAGTAGCGGTATTCTACTTTGCTATCGCGATGACAGTGTCGGTGGTTGCAGGCTATGTTCTTGAAAAGCTGGGTTTCGAACGTTACGTAAAACCAGAAGCATACGAAGCAGCAGGCACCTCTTCATGTGGTACATCTTGCGGTGACTCAAGCAAGAAAAAAGAACAAGCAAAACCAGCATCAAGCTGTGGTGCTAGCACTTGTGGCGAACCTGCACCAGTTGCAGCAAAAACATCATGCTGTAGTGAACCAACGCCTGTGGTAGCGAAAACATCTTGTTGTGGTGATAGCGCGCCAAAAGCAGAGCCTAAAGTAGAAGTGTCTTGCTGCTCATCAGACGGCAGTGCAACAGCGACAATCGTGGAAGAAAAAGAGCCTAGCCGCTGGGTACGTATTTGGCACTCAACTTGGAAAGACTTCAAACAAGTATTCCCTTACCTAATGATGGGTATTGCGATTGGTTCATTCATCTACGGTTTCATCCCAACGGATCTTATTGCGGAGTACGCAGGTGAAGCGAAGTGGTACGCGATTCCAGTAGCAGCAATTATTGGTATTCCATTGTACATCCGTGCAGAGGCAGTTATTCCACTAAGTGCGGCGCTAGTACAAAAAGGTATGGCACTGGGTTCAGTAATGGCACTTATCATTGGTAGCGCAGGCGCAAGTCTTACAGAAGTGATTTTGTTGAAATCAATCTTTAAGAACCAAATGATTGCAGCCTTCCTATTCGTTATCTTAACGATGGCAATGGGCGCAGGTTACCTATACACCTTCATCTTTGCTTAATTAAATAAACTGAAAAACAAAAATCCCCAAGTTTCGGCTTGGGGATTTTTTCTCGTTACTCAGACGTATCCGATGTCTCTTCAAATTTTTCAACTGCTTTGGCTTGTTCATCAGCTTTCTTAAGCTCTGGTGTTGACCCACCTTGCTTTTTGCATTCTGATTCTGTCAGCCAACCGATAAAGTTCATGTCGGAATCTAAACACACTAATTTCGGCGTAAACGCATTAGCACCAAACGATATGAAAAAGGATAAAACAAGTAAATGAAACCTAGCCATTATAGAAAGTTATGTTGTGATATTAGTGGAGCTGTTTATATCAGTGTAATGGCATATGGTTTCTTGATTAATGTCATCTAAATAGATGCTTTGTTTGGTCTTGTTTAATCCAATTCTCATATTCTGAGAAATCGCACCTTTGATACCTTAACATCTCTAATTCCATGACATCAGAGGTTTAAGAGAATACAGAAAGAGCCTACTTCAGCGCACTGAACTAAACTCTCTTAGTAATAAAAGTATTTTTAGGTTTGAGACGATTGATTACAAAGTGACGAAGACGAGCTCTTCTGATCCTGCGGTTCGTGCTTGATCAGTAGAGGTCTTTTCAGATTGTTCAGTTAAATCGTCAGGGCTAGTGCCATTGAGAGCCAAGCACTCTTTGTCAGTAAACCATCCTATAAACGTTGAATTTTGATCGAGGCACACTTCTTTAGGTGTGAATGCTAAAGATTGAAAAGAAATAATTGTTACAAGTGACGTTAAAAAAAGTTTGTACATGACTAATATGCTCAACCATTTGCTTATTGATATATAAGAAGGTGTTTTTATGTGATTTTTGTTCACACTTTTGTGAGCGGAATGATAGTTCTTTGTCATTTTACTGTTAATGGTACGGTATGTGCCTTGTTTTATTTATCGTTCACCAAGCACTTCAAACTCATCGTACGTTAGGCGAGACAAACCATCTTCTTGAATTTCCCATAACTCTTTGTGTACGACACCAAACGCCTTGTTCATCGTCCAATCTGAAGAAAGAATGTAGCCATTTTCGCTGTCTTGTTCCCACTTAGTGTTGGTGTAGTCCACGCTGTTAAAACCTTGGTCCATGATGTTTTGCCAGAATGCTTGGATCGCTTCGCGCCCTTCAAAAGTGCCAAATGGCTTAGCTACCATAATGCAGTCTTCTGCGTATTGTGCTGCACAGCCCGCAGCGTCTTGATTGTTGAAAGCGATTTGCCATGCTGAGATGCCTGCTTGAGCGCGTTCTAAAACTGATTGAGTCATCCTGAATATCCTGTGATTGGTGTTTGTTTATGGAGTAATCATAGGGTTAGAATTGAGATAGAAAAACAAAGTAATAAGAATTGAATGTTCTGTAACAAAGAACAATAAGGAAGGGCGATGAATAAACTGCGTTTGATGTCTCTGTTCGTTCATATTGTCGAGTGTGGTTCAATCTCCAAAGCTGCGGATAAGTTAGAGCTTTCTAAGTCAGTGTTGAGCTCTGCTTTGAAGCAACTCGAACTAGAGCTGGATACTTGCTTACTCAAACGTACGACCAGGAAGCAAACTCTGACCTCGACAGGTGAGCGCTTTTACGAGCAGTGCGCGCAAATGACAAAACAAGCAGAAGCAGCGTGGTTAGAAGCTACAGAGTTAAAACAAGTGCCAACGGGAAGGCTTACCGTCACTGCGCCACATGCACTAATGCGCTCGATAGTGTTGCCTGCTTTAACGAGTGCTTTTGCTGCTCACTCTGATGTGCAGTTAAATTTGATCAGTGATGATAAGCATGTGGATATTGTTCAGCAGGATATCGATCTTGCCATACGAGTAGGGGCTTCTGGCGATTCAAACATTAAGCAGCGCAAAGTAGGGCAGTTTTGTGACGTCTTGTGTCGTGCGAAAGGAGTGCATACTGATTTTGAAAGTGCGCCTTATATTGCTCAACATTGGCAGCTTGAACCTGTGGTCCATGTGTTTGCCTCCAAGGAGCCGGAACATCAAATTCAATATCCAGTGAAGCACCGAGCGAATACCGTTTTTGATGTGGCCAGTCTTTTAGAAATGGGGTTAGGCGTTGGGATTTTGCCTGATTTTATGTTGGAGTCGAACTCGTTTCTTGAACCGGTTCCCGGTGCGAAAGCGTCAAAGGTGAACCCAATTTATGTATTGCATCCCTACCAAGCTCATGTGCCGATGGCAGTGACATTAGCAATAAAGGCGATTGAATCGCGCATTGATGAAGTAATTTTATGTAAAATCTGACGGTTATCGGGGCGAACACTCAGAGTAGGTTTGGAATTAAAATTGATGAATGTTTATTCAGGATCAATCTTCATTATTATTTCACCCCACGTTCAAAATACCTCGTCTTCACTGTTTGATGAGTTGTCAGTTGGCAAACCAAGGAGGCAGCCATGATTGCAGTTCATCGAGAGTATTGTTTATCGAATAGCCCAGATTTACACGCCCATGTTGAAGTCAATCCCGTCGGTAAATTGGAAGTTGAAATTGTCGAGCTTCAAGAACGCCACACCACCGAGTTTGATGATCTTTCTTTTGAAAGTAGTGGCGCTCAAACTTGTATTTGCGGGAAAGAAGACACCATCTCGTGGCAGTTCAACTTAGCGAAAACCAACGCATTAGAACTGTCGCATTTAGTTGATGAAGCGAATGAAGAGTATGAGACATTGATGAGTGATCTGATGTAGGTAATTATTCTCCCTTTCTCGCATTAAAAAACCTCCCAGCGTGGGAGGTTTTCGCGTTTATTAAGGTTGTTCTTTGCAAGGGTTCAGCTCTTGGACGTTTTCTTCGTTGAAGTCATCCGCATACCCTTTCGGCGGAGGTGTCCAACCACGCTCAGAACGGGAGAGCTTATCGTGACGATCCTTTTGCATCTCTTCTGCCATCTTTTCTTCAAGATGGATAAACAGTTGACGGAAGTTGTTATCGTAACGCTCTCCTTCAGAATCGTCTGCCCATGCTTCGTATAACATGTCAGACTTTCGGTCTTCCACGCGTTTATAGGTTGCTTTCTGTTGCTCTACATAGAACGGGTGAATGCCCAGTGATTTCATAACATGACCGCCCATCTCCAAAGCTGAATGATAGGTTTCAGATTCAATAATATCTGCGCCTGCTTGACGAAGTAAGTAACTATGTCCACGGTCAAAGGCGCGCGCAATGATTTTCACCTTCGGATACGTGTGCTTGACGTATTTGACCAGTTCAACACTCGCTTCTTGATTGTCGATGGCTACGACAATGGCGGCAGCGTGCTCAATGCCAGCGGTATGTAGCATATCCGGGCGCATAGCGTCCCCGAAGTAGGCACGAGTGCCTATTTGTCGCATGTTGTCGACTTGGCTTGCTTGGTGGTCGAGTACAACCGTTTCCACGCCATTAGATACCAATAAGCGATTTACGATCTGACCAAAGCGACCAATGCCTGCAATGATGACGGTGCCTTGCTCTTCAATGGTGTCACTTTCGCGCTCATTCGATTCACTTTCAAAGCGAGGAAGAATCACTTTATCAAATAGAATGAATAGACCAGGCGTTAGGAACATAGAGATCGCAACAACCAATGCCAGTGTTTGTGAAAGCTCGAATGGGATTACGTGGTTTTGTACCGAGAAGCTTAATAGCACAAAGCCGAATTCACCCGCTTGCGCCAAGCTCAAAGTAAACAACCAACGGTTACTGCCTTTGATACGGAAGATAAACGCAAGTGCGAATAGAATCGCTGCTTTCAGAATCATCACGCCAAGCGTTAGACCGATGATCAAACTAAAGTCGCTGAACAGCACTGAGAAGTCGATGCCAGCACCTACCGTGATAAAGAACAGGCCAAGCAGCAAGCCTTTAAACGGCTCAATATTTGATTCCAGCTCATGGCGGAACTCACTGTTCGCCAGTACTACGCCTGCTAAGAACGTACCCAGCGCAGGGGACAGACCCACTAGGCTCATCAAAGCTGCAATGCCGATCACCAGCATCAATGCCGTTGCAGTAAAAATTTCACGCAGACCAGAGCTTGCTACGTAGCGGAACAGTGGACGACTTAGGAAATGTCCGCCAACAACGACGATAGCAATAGAAGCCGTAATCACTAGACCGTAAGCCCAGCCAGGAAGTCCAGCCACTAGGCTAAGTTCCTCATGGTGTTCTGCAGCTGCTTGCGCTGCCGATTGCGCTTGTTCTACCAACTCTGGTAGTGCCAATAGCGGAATAAACGCCAACATTGGAATTACGGCGATATCTTGGAAAAGCAGCACCGAGAACGCGTTCTGACCACCTTCTGTTTTGGTCAGTCCTTTCTCGCTAAAGGTTTGCAGAACAATCGCTGTTGATGATAGAGCGAAAATCAGACCAATGGCCAATGCAACGGTCCAAGTTTGTCCAAAATAAAGCGCGATGGCCATGATCAGAGCAGCGGTTCCACCGACTTGTAAGCCACCTAAGCCCATCAAGCGGTTACGCATTGCCCACAGCATTTTAGGTTCAAGCTCCAAACCAACGAGGAACAACATCATAACCACACCAAATTCAGCAAAGTGTTGAATTGTTGTGGTTTCTTCACCTACGAGGCCGATAATAGGACCAATGACCACACCCGCAATCAAGTAACCTAATACCGAGCCTAAGCCTAGACGTTTTGCTAAAGGAACGGCGACGACAGCGGCAATAAGGTAAACAAAGGCTTGTAAGAATATCCCTGTCATGATGCTTCCTTAATCAGTTGTGGTAATGCACTGTTGAGTTTGATGAGCGATGCCGCTGCTTCAAGATCAAGTGTGTCATTGACCAACGCATTGAGCAGCGTTTTGTAGCGTTCGACATGCTGTGGAATTCGATCTTCTTCTTGAGCGGTACGGGAACCAAACAATGCAAGTGGAGCAATGTAGTTCATCCCAGTCAGTGCCGACATTTGCTCGATAGGAGCTAATAGCTCACGGATGGTGAAGTGGTTGTAGCCTTCGGCTTTATAGGCCTCTTCTTTACCACCTGCGGATAAGACACAAAGCATGGTTTTGCCATGAAGCTCTGTCCCTTCCGAACCATAAGCAAAGCCGTATTCTAAAACCAGATCTTGCCACTCTTTTAAAATGGCTGGCGTGGAATACCAGTACAGCGGAAATTGAAAAATCACCACATCGTGGTCGCGCAAACGCTGTTGTTCTCGGTCAATATTGATATTGAAGTGCGGGTACTCGGCATAGAGATCGACACAAGTGACACCTTCAATTGTATTAGCTGCTTTAAAAAGGGGAGTATTCACCTCTGAGCGATGCTGGGAAGGATGCGCAAAGAGAATCAATACTTTTTTATTTATCATAGGAATCCTTGCTATGCGTCTAAACCATTTTTGGTATAAGAATGAAAGACTTTTGGTTGCTGTATCAAACTGTAACCCATAAACCTTAACCTATCTACATTACTGATTGAACATTGAAAAGCTAAAATCACTTTCAATGAGATATAAAAAATCTTCAAAGTTCACTGCTTTTTATCTTCCTTAATAAACGCTTGAGCAGCTCCTTTATTAGAGAAAGATGGATGCACTTAACAGAAGTTCTCAATCTACAAATTTGGTGTGGGTTATCTCGTTTAATGTACTAGGTTTTTTACTCTATTTTTTGAGAATCAACGCATAAAAGCGAACACTTGATATCCTCACACCTGCATCAAAGAAGTTATCTAGAAACCTGCATCCGAGTTGATACAGGGATGAGCAAAACGACTTATTTCAAAACCATGTAAAATGATAAATTTGACGAATGTGATAAGCGAAGAATGCCGCAGATTAACGTTTACTGAGAGCAGGGTGTTCATCGGAACGGCGTATTTCGAATTTTATAAACGCCAACTAGATCTCAATCTTTGTTATTTTTTCGTCATAGAGGCGTAGAGAGTGCAAATAATTCATAGGTTGAGATTGGAAAGTGCACAAATCTGTTCTTATGCTGAATAATAACCTCAAGTTATTATCGATGTGGAATATGGCCAAAGATCTTTTCTCTAATCTCGACCTCAATTTGTTGAGGACGTTTATTATCCTCCATCAAGAACGCAATATGCGTAGAGCCGCTGAGCGTTTGTTTGTCTCGCAGCCGGCTGTAAGTAAAGCACTGCAGCGCTTAAGAGACCATTTCGAAGATGAGCTGTTCGTGAAAACCCATCATGGCTTGCGAGCTACCGAGTACGCGAATGATTTAGCGGAAAGCTTAGCGCCGTTACTTGATGAGATATCGATGACGTTAAATGGCTCAAAAGACTTTAACCCATTAGAGATGAACGGGACGGTCAAGATTGCGTTAGCCCCTTTTATCCTTAGTTCCTATGCAAGCGAAATTTTTCAAGCAATCAGACAGGCGGCACCCAATGTGCAAATTCATTTACTGAACTGGTCGCGCTCTACCATGGATGAAATTATTAAGGATGAAGTTCTGCTTGGTGTGAACTACGAAATCAACCACGCTCCCAAAGAGCTCTTGACGAAAGAAATCGTAAAAGATGCGTTTTGTGCTTATGTTCGAAAAGACCACCCCTTGCAAGGTGATCGCCTACGAGTGTCAGATTGCCAGCATCTTGAGTTTGCGACCGTGATTGCCGCTGACTGGAACTCTAATATCTCATTTTCAGAAAAAATAATGAAGATCAAAGGGGTAGAGCCAAACATTGCGTTTCGCTCGGAACTCCCGTCAGCAATTATTGATGTGGTCGCAAATTCAGATATGGTGTTTCCGGCGTCTAAAACCGTGAATGTCGATAAGTTGTATAAGCTCCGTAGGCTTGATATTGAGCTCGATGGTATGGTGATCGAACCGTCTCTGCTGGCTTACTACCACCACAAGAATCGACATAATGAGATGGTGCACTGGTTGCGCAATATTGTAACGGAGATTATTACCGGACACCTAGAGCGAGAGTCGTAACAATAATAACCCTCAGTTATCACGCCTTATACCTCTGTTTATTAATAACCCGCCGTTAAGTGCGGGTTTCTTTTAAGCAATTAGTACCAAAAAACACTGTTCAATATACTTCTCTTCATCGGGCAGGGAGTCCACAGAACCTGCAAGAGGCAGCCCTGAATTTCGACAAATTAAGAGAGTAAATCATGAAAGTTAAATTACTGAGTGCAGTTATCGCAGCATCTTTTCTAGCTGGTTGTTCATCATCAAGTTCTTCGGACTCCCCTAGTGAGCCAGCAGGTGTGGCATCGGTACAAACCTTCGAAGGTGAACATTTCGATGGAATGGCAATTCAAGGCGACAATGGTGAGTACAACACAGTCGCAATCCGTGGCGTAGAAGGTAACACCGTATTTAATGTCGGTGGTGAACTGTACTTCACCGACGGTGATGTCGTGAAAGATGCTTCAGGTAATGTGGTTGGTAATATCGAAGTTCGCAATAACGAGTTGGTGTTTGTGAATGACAAGGGTTTCGTGCACTTGAGTGTAGAAGATGGTCGATTGGTGGTGGAAGAAGTAAAACCTAAGATTGAACATCCTATTGAAGAAGATGTAGATCCTGACTTTGGAGGCGGTGTTGTTCCGACATATGGTGACATCATTGAACTTGAAGGTGCGGCAGTAATCGTTGGTGATAATGGGAATCATGTATTCATCAGTAAAGATGAAACAGACACTGTAAACATTGTTGTTGGTGATTCAGGTGCTTTTTACACCGTTAATGATAGCGAGATTAGAAATGAAGACGGTGACATTGTAGGTCATACATCAAAAGAAGGGGATAACTACATCGTGCGCTTAGAAGGTGGCACAGAGGTGGTATTCCGCAACGAGGATGGTCGTTTATTTGCCGGAGTTACGAACCGTCCAGATATTAGCCACCCAATTGAAGGGGTTCCAATGCATCCGATTGAACTGCCGTCGCCAATTAACCCAATCGAACCAGAAATTAGTCACCCAATCGAAGATGTCACTAATTTGCCTACAAACCAATTAACTAAAGAACAGCGTGCAGAGCTGAAACAAAAGGTTCAATCCCTATCACAAGAGCAACGTCAGGAAATAAAAAGAGCGATTCGCGACCGCGTTGAGCGCTCGTAAACCAAATCGCATAAGGGTAAGTAGCAAGGAGCCGCTTGATTTAAGTGGCTCCTTTTTTCTTTTCGAATCTTTCTGATAGGTATTCCAATGAATAAATCTCTGACGCTGCTTTGCGCGCTCTTTGCCGTGCCGTGTTTTTCTGCTGACTACAAAATGCCAGAGTTTGGTTTAGACGTGTCCAATACAGATGATGAATGGATTGTGACTGCTTCAGGGTACTTACAAGCAACGGAAGAATGGAACATTTCTGCTGAAGTGGATTCTACGGGGTATTTAGAATTGGGGACGGGATATGGCGTGATGCTCGGACAGTTCTATACAGAAGCATTTGTGAGCTATGGCCGTGCAGATCTGTTCGATGTGTATGATGCGGGAGTATTTACCGGAACCGCATTAGGGGATGATTGGATGGTTTTCGCCAACAGCTCTCATGAGTGGAGAACCAGCTCAATCGGTAAGTCATTCCCATTATTGGAAAAGACAGAAAGAGAGTGGAAAAACACCGTTGGTGCAAGCTATACACCGATTGATTTTATCCGGCTTGGTTATTCGTATAACTACGATAAAAAACTCACAGAAGGCGGTCATCGAACCAATCACGAAGTACGTATTACTTTAAAACCAAAATGGGTAGAGCCTTATGTGAAGTACACATTTGGTGAGCATCGAGTTTCGCCGGGCTCGACCAAGATAAGTGAAGAGAACAGCGTAGAACTAGGTATTAATTTTAACTTTTAACTAAGGTGGGAGTATGAACTTTCAATCAATTATTCTTGAGTATGCAGTGGCGATTATGGGCTTACTTTTGACAGGAATAACCCTCTAAGCAGGATGCTCAGAGGGCGACAAAATTAACGGTTGATGTTGTAGCGAGCCATTGCCGCTTCTTCTGTTGTCACGACTGTTTTACCAATCGGAGCCAGAGAGATAACCGCCAGTTTCAGGTGTTGAAGTGCGAACGGAATACCAATGATGGTTACGAAGCATGCTACGGCAGAAAGTATATGACCGATTGCCAACCAAATACCTGCAAATACAAACCAAATCACGTTACCAATCACGCCAAGCGGGCTAGTACCGATGTCCATTTCATTGGTCAGTTCATCTCGTGAAACCGCTTCTTTGCCGAATGGGAAGAACGAGAAGTTACCCATCACGAAACAAGCGCGTCCCCATGGAATGCCGATGATGCTGATGAAAGCCAGTAGTCCGAAGAACCACCATAGCAAACCCATGAATACGCCACCGAATACAAACCAGATGATGTTGCCGAGTGTTCTCATTTAAAACCCTTTTTGATTTATAGCGTTGTGTTAAGTATGTCACACGAATCTTAACAGAGGATGAATGGACGCACTTTATCTTAAATAAGCAATCATTGATGAGAATGCCTATTCGATTGAGGGAAAAACAGAAAGCGTGTTGCGGGGAGAAAAGAGAAAAGGCTCCCAACGATAACGTTAAGAGCCTCCTTAGATTACGCGATTGCCAAGTTCAAACGTGGCACCGGTTTGTCATTGATCGGCAGGTGAATAAGAGCCGCGATAAATGCTAACACGACTGTTGACCACCAGATTGGATCGTAAGAACCGTAGTAATCGTAAATGCGACCACCAACCCAAGCCCCCAAGAAGCTGCCTACTTGGTGAGTGAAGAATACTAAGCCGTACAAGGTTGAAAGGTAACGAGC
This sequence comes from Vibrio sp. 10N.222.52.B12, assembly GCF_002875385.1. Lineage (NCBI taxonomy): Bacteria > Pseudomonadati > Pseudomonadota > Gammaproteobacteria > Vibrionales > Vibrionaceae > Vibrio > Vibrio sp. 10N.222.52.B12. The sequence continues at coordinate 36,910 of NZ_MDAW01000107.1, forward strand.
ACCAAAAATCTGGCGGACCAAGCCTGAAGTCAGTGGCACCGTGCCTAACCAACAGAAGCCGATAGCACCACCAAAGATGGCAGCTGTGTGTTCGGTGACAGGTAAAGTCACAAAAGCACCGATTACGACTGTACGCATCAAATACAAAGCAGACATTACATGGCGTTTACTGTAACGGTCAGCCATCACGCCCCAGAAGTAAGAGCCAAAGATGTTGAAGATGCCGACATACGCCAGAGCCATCGCTGCTGTTGAAGCGGGTAAATCTTTATCTGCCAAGTAACTTGGTAGGTGAGTGGCTATGAACATTACATGGAAGCCACACACGAAGAAACCAGCGTGGATCAACCAGTAACCTTTGTGTGCAAAAGCTTCTTTTAACGCCTCTTTTAGGGTTTGCGTATCTTCTTGAGCATTTACTGCGTTGTTGGTTTGTGGTTTTGCCGTTCTCATGAACAACGCAAACATCACCATAAAGCTACACAATACGGCAAACACCTGAAGCGCACCTTGCCAACCAAAGTCACTTAATAGCGCTTGTGCACCGGGGATCATCGCAAACATGCCGAATGAGCCCGCAGCAGTTGTCAAACCAAATGCTTTTGCCGCGTGTTGGGCAGGAACCACTTTCGCCACAGCGCCTAGCACAATCACATAACTGGTCGCGCTTAAGCCGAAACCAACCAGTACACCCAGCGACAAATACATCATGGTTGGTTCAACTGCGATAGAAGTCAGGTAAAGACCCAAAGCGTAAGAAATGGCACCTAAAATGATAATACGCTTCGCGCCCCAACGGTCTGACGCCATACCAACAAACGGTTGGAACACACCAAACAACAGGTTTTGCAAGGCAATAGCAAAGCTAAAGAACTCGCGACCCGTTTGGAAGTGGTCTGAAATTGGCATCATGAAAATGCCGAACGATTGTCTGATCCCTAGACAGATAATCAAAATCCCTATTCCAAGCCAAACAAGAATTGGAAATCGGAAAATACTCATAATTTGCTCTTATTAATGGTGATGGTGGTGATGAGAGTGATCCTGATGTTCGCCGTCGCCAGTGGTCTGATGGCAACCGCTGTTGATGGCTTGCTCTGCTAATATTTCCAATAACTTAGGTGAGTTATGGACGATGATTAACGACAGGCCCAACATGACGGACATTCTCAGCACCTGAGCGAAAATGGTTTGAGAAAAAAGCATGCATTGTGCGCTCAAGTAGAAAAAAGAGCGCGAAGTGTAGAGATAAGTCTGTGATGACACAAATGATAAAAAGTGAAGTGAGGTATGCGTTTTATGCATACCTTATTGAGTGTCCAAAATACCAACAATTGGCTTAAAAAACAGGGTCTAAAACAGACAGCACTCGACAGTTTCCCAATGGATCAAATATCACCATGATGGCTCTGGTTTCTGTAGAAACATTGCACGTGTCTATCACCGTTGTAGTGCCTGTTTCTCTGATTTCAATCGGAACATTTGCGGTATTCGCACCCACAATGATCTGGCTCGACAGGGTTCTTTTGCTCAGATTAAAGATCCGTTGGGACCCATCCACCCAAACATCACTGTTGATACCGCCTTGGAGTTGGCTAGCATCCATAACGAATACGGAGACTTGAGTATTGGTTGTACTGCTCGTGTCGGGCTTGTCTTGGAAGACGAGGTCATAAAAACCTGTGTTAGCGTCACCAAAAGCAAAGATCACTTGAGGATTAGAGACAGCAATTGAACGTGTCTCACTGACTAAGGTTTGCTGGCTATTGGTTTCAATCAAATCAAACGTGATATCAAAAGTACTGGCGTTTTCTTGAATCAACAGCAAGCCTGTTTCTGTCGCTCCATAAAGTGGCAGATTGGAATAAATATCTTCTTGCAGGCTGCCATAATTGGCTTGAACACTGATATCTGAAACACCGCTCGGGTTTTGGTTGACGAAGTTAACGGTCTGAAAGTTGAGAGCTCTTACCGCAATCTCTGGAGCTGAGGAGTCGCTCCCTCCACAACCGGTGAGTGCGCTCGATAAGGTGATAATTGATAAAACTGACATCCACTTCATTGTGCTGTCCCTATAGAGTTAATGAGAGTCAGTGCCAACCAACAGGACCCGACGCTTGGCGCATCGGGCCATTCTAATTAAGACAGTATAGTGGATGCTCGCTGGCTTACAGTTTTTGTTCTGCCGTTACTAGTGGGACGCGAGTTGATACAGCGTGCAGTGCGATGTTGTGGATCATTTCATCGACCGTTGTACAGCAGTCCATAAGAATTGATACCTCGTATTTTTCTGCCGCTTTAGAAATCGCAGTATGAGTGACACAGTTTTGCGTCATCATGCCAGTTACTAATAGCTCTGTTACCCCTTGTTTTTGGAGTACTTCTTCAAGGTTTGTTTGTTCAAAGCCGTCCGCAAAGTGTTTGATGACCACATCGGCCTTTGGCGCTAGCGCTAAGATCTCAGGGTGAATGTCAGCGCCTTCAGAACCTTCATTAAAGAAAGGTGCAATGCCCATTGCTGGATCGGCGATGTGCTGAATGTGAATGACAGGAATATTTTTCTCATTCGCTTTAGCAATTGCGCTTTTGATGTTGTTTAGTGTTGCTTCTGTATTCCATAGAGGAAATTTACCGTTAGGGAAGTAGTCGTTTTGTAGATCGATAACAAGAAGTGCTGCTTGGCTCATGGTGTTTTCCTTTTGTTTCCAGTGAATGTGTTGCTTTGGTATGGGAGCTATTATGCGTGCTTTCTTTTATCTTGCTTAGTGTCTAAAATGACAAAAAATAGGTCAAAAACGACAATTGGAATGAACAAGATAAACGTTGCTATTGTGAACTATCCGGGGGCTTCAAAAGCATCAGTCTATGGCTTGCAGGAGCTGTTTGAGATGGCAAACCGCGCTTCGATTGAGCTGGATGTCGAATGCCGCTTTCATGCGGACATCATCGATTGGAAAGAAGAGAGTATTCGAGCTGATGAGTTTACGGTGGTCATACTGCCGCCAAGCGGTGCGGAGCAATATTACCTTTCGCCAAGTGAGGCGTTAACGTCTTGGCTGTTTGAGCAGCACATAGCCGGTGCGGTTGTGGCGTCTGCATGTGCAGGCGCGTTTGTTCTCGCTCACGCGGATTTATTGAATAACAAAGCGTGCACAACACACTGGGGGCTGGCAGGGTTATTCCGAGATAGGTTTCCTAACGTGACGCTTAAGCCCGAGTCCATCCTTATCAACGAGGGCAGCATCATTACCGCTGGTGGCATGATGTCTTGGCTTGATTTGGGGTTGGAGCTGGTTTCTCAGCTAAGTACACCAGCAGTGATGCGTTTGTTGGGAAAGATGCTGGTGGTCGATACTGGTGCCAGAGAGCAACGTTTTTATCAGCAATTCACACCTAACTTTCAACATGGTGATAGTGCCGTTCTTAGTGCTCAGCACTACATGGCTGATCATTTCTCACATGTGATTTCAAACCAAGCTCTATCGGGGAGCAGTTGTTTAACTGAGCGCACGCTTCAGAGACGTTTCCAAAAAGCGACAGGTTTGAACTTGAATCAGTACCTGCAGCATCTTCGTGTGCAAAAGGCGTGTGATTTATTAGAGTCGAGTAACTTAGCCTTTGAAGTCATCGCTTATCAAGTTGGGTATCAAGACGCGAGCGCGTTTCGCAAAGTGTTCATCAAAACAATGGGATTGGCTCCCAAAGCGTTCCGAGCTCGTTTTAGTGCTTAATTATCGACGCACCGACTGTTCAATGTGCTGACAAATCGCTTCGGCAAGTTGGTGGCTAGCGATATTACGCGCTACGATATCAGAGGCGATGTTGCCGGACTGGATAACTTCAAACCAATCCAACAGCATAGAGTGAAAACCTTTACTGGTCAGCATTGGCGTCCAATCTTTTAAGCTCAACTTCTGCTCTTGATTGTCTTGCCACAGTTTCCCTTCAACAAACGAATCAAACTCCATTGCTTTGTTTGAATAGCACGCTTGGACACGCTCTGTGGTGATCCCAAAATGGCGGTTCATGGATGCGTGAAGTAGTGTCTCACCATGCTGCCATTGGATATCCAAACGAGCCAGTTGGTCACCATCCATTTGATGTGTAATGTAAGCGTCTTTCAGATCTGCTCTGGCCGTGATGTTCACACTATCAAGAGGGTGGATAAAATCATCAAAAATGAAGGTGCGGATATCCCCCGGTAATTGATGACGGTTCTTCTCCCAACGCAGAGATTTCAAGCCTGAAAGTTCGCCTTTCTGGATGCTCGGCATATGTTGATTGTAGAGCGGGATATGACGGCGATTGAAACCAACATACAAAGGCTGTTTCACGCGTTCTGCCAGTTCATATAGCTTTTCTACTTCAGCAGCGCTGTCTGCCAAAGGCTTATCAACGAATGTCGGGATGCCTTGTTCTAAAAAGAAAGACGCGATTTGAGAGTGAACGCTAGTAGCGGCGTGAATCATGACCGCATCTACGCCCATGCCAACCAATTGTTGATAGTCTTGGCAGGTTTCTGCGATTCGATACTGTTGAGCTAGTGAATTGAGTGCGTTTGCATTGCGGGTACAAAATACCAACTCAACATTTGGAAGCTGAGTGATAACAGGAAGGTAAGCTTTTTGAGCAATGTCGCCCAAACCTATGATGCCAATTTTCATCTGGTTCTACTTTGTTTGTTAGCAAGACCAATATTATAACTGGAACAAGAATGATTTTTGGGAGTGAAATGCCATAAAAAAGCCTGACTCACGTTAATGTGTCAGGCTTTTAGGTATTTGTTTTCGACTAAGACGTTCTGCAAGTCTTAAAGATATCTAAGGTGCCGTCGTAAGCATTGGTTTCTACATCCATAATGCCCAACAACGAGTGGAAGACATTATCGTGTGAGTGCGTTGCGGTTTGCTGCGCTTCTTGTTCCAAGCAATCGGTGTTGACATGTTTGGCTTGCTTAAAGCCTGGTGACATCCAAAGCATCATAGGAACACGCTTTTGGAAATCCGGTGCTAAACCATAAGGCATACCATGTAAGAACAACCCGTTTTCGCCCAGAGACTCGCCGTGGTCAGAGACGTAGACCATCGCCGTGTTGTATTTATCTTCCAACGTTTTCAGTTTCGCAATGGTTTGATCCAAGACGAAGTCTGTATAGCGGATCGTGTTGTCATAAGAGTTAACAATTTGCTCCACACTGCAGTTTTCAATATCTGCGCGAGGGCAGTCTGGTTGGAAAAACGCTTTGTCTTTCGGGTAGCGCTGAAAGTAAGTCGGACCATGGCTGCCAATCAAGTGAAGCGCCACAACTCGGTTACCTTTCATGCTCGCGATTTGGTCGTCCAAATTGTCTAGCAGCGCCATGTCGTAGCAGGTATTGCCGTTGCAAAGTGTGTTTTGTTTGCCGCGTGCGACATCCATCTTATTGATCTTATGAGCAACCCCCTTGTCACCACCGTCGTTGTCTTTCCACATCAAATCAATGCCAGCGCGCTGCATGATGTCCAATGCGTTATCTTGATTGTCTGCTTTACTGCGATCGAAGTCGTGGCGTGGTAATTGAGAGAACATACAGGGCACAGAAACCGCCGTTGCGGTACCGCAGGAAGAAACGTCTTGGAACGAGATGACGTCTAACTTGCTGGTGTATGGGTTGGTCTGTCGTTCATAGCCGTTGATTTGATAATTCTGAGTTCGTGCCGTTTCACCTAATACAAAGACAAGCAGCGTCGGCTTCTCTTTTGCTTGCTCTAGTGCAAGGTGGGATTGTTTCGCATCCGTACCAATCTCACGATAGGGCTCTGGCGTCGTTAAGTAGTTTTCTTTTACATAGCTAGAGATCGCGTACACGTATTGAGTCGGGATGATGACTTTTTTTAGGTAACTATTGTTGCGACCAACCGACGCATAGTCTTGATAATAAAGCCCTGCGATGATTGCGATAACAACCAGCGATGCCAGCATAGATACTATTTTGGTTAGCGCAAAGCGAAGCCATTGATCTTTGAGTGGTTTGAACTTCAGTTTGAAAACAAGTAAAGCGGGGATGACACCCATGATGACAGTCCAAATGACCGAATAGGTACTCAGGTAAGAGCTGGCTTCACTGGTGTCTGTCTCTACGATATTGGTGATCATGTCTGTGTCAAACAAGGTGCCGTAGTTGTAGCTTGCGTAACTCACCATGCCCGATGTGATAAGCAGGAAAATGAAGAATGGCTTGCCGATCCAGGGCCAACTGAATAGGTTAAATAAGAAGTTCAGCGCAGCAAAGAAGAAGATAGGAATCGTTATGATGAAACCTATTTTAACTTGATCCAATCCTGAAAAAATATGAACGAGCTCTTTGTAGATAGGAATATTCACTACGAGAGCGAAATACAATGCAAGTAAAAGCGTGAAGGTAATATAAGAGATACCTTTAGCTGGGGATTCAATTGTCTTCATAAGTGACATTCTTCGGTTGGTCTAAAGTAAAATCGACGCCCAAACAAAAAGGGCGAGAAAAAGCGCAACAAAAACTGCTGCGGAGCCAATGTCTTTGGCTCTTCCACTGAGTTCATGCCAGTCATCGCTGACACGATCGACAACCGCTTCGATGGCGGAATTAATCAATTCAACAATCACGACCAACAGAAGGCTGCTGATCATCATGATGTGTTCTAAGGTGGTGACAGGAAGCAAGAATGCGCAGATAGAAAGTACGAGAGTGAGTACTAGTTCCTGTCTGAAAGCGGCTTCATGAGTCCATGCTGCTTTCAATCCTTGAAGTGAATAGCCGGTTGCGTCCAATATCCGGCGAATGCCTGTTTTACCTGGTTTCAAAATGAGGGCCTTATACGACTAAGCCAAAAAAAGAGAGGGCAATGAGGGATCAAGCCCCCTAAAGAAAAGGCATCTAATTACGCTTGGAGAGTAGAATAGTGATCGTGAAACATTTGTGAAATTCACAGCTATAAACTCAATTATTTATGCAATTGATGAGAATTTATACTTTATGATTCAAGGTCGTATACTGTGTAGCCTTTGTTTGCTAGGCATTTACGAAGAACCAATGCTTGAGTTTTGGTTGAATCACTAGCACCACCAACAGCACCGGCGCCTGCTCCGACAGCTGTGCCCGCAACCGCACCCACAGCAGCCCCGCCGATGCCATCTTCTAATGCGCCAGCAACGGCACCGACCAATGCTCCAGTAACCGCTCCATTTTGTGCTTCCGTTTTAGCGGCTTCACCTTTATCTACTTTTTCTGCGTAACCTTGGCAGTAAGTAAAATCTTGTTCGTATTGGGCTTGGTCAACATTGGTCATATCGACAACAGGTTCTTGGTTGTAAGCACAAGCAGCAAGTGTGGAAGAAAGGGTGACGAGAAGAAGAGGTTTATACATTGCGTTGATCCATTATTGCTGTGAATTTATGGATTAAATGTACACTGTTTTATTGTGGTACTCTGTCGGCCAATTGTATTGAAGTGTCGCCTTTTGTAATGGCGTTTACGGGAGTATTGATAAGTTTATGAATTTACTTGGGAAAGCAGATTGTAAAACACGCACCACCGTACGGGCTGTGTGAGACATAGACTTCGCCGTTCTGTAATTCAACGATCTGTTTGACGATGGCAAGCCCCAAACCGAAGCCACTGGTGCTCTTGTTACGTGATTTGTCAGCACTATAAAACGCGTCAAACAAATGAGGCCAGTCTTTCTCTTCGACACCACAGCCGTCGTCGTGTATGCGAATACAAGACTTCTCAGGCGTCTCTACAATCTCTAGCACGATTTGGGTTTGTGCATAACGCATTGCATTGCGAAGTAGGTTATCTAAGGCGCGTTTTAGCAGTTTTGGGTCGGCGTCAATGATTGCCTGTTGTGAGCTCGTGTCGTCAATCAAGATAGAAAGTTGGGTGTCACGTTGCCACTTGGGTAAAAACGATTGAGCAAAGCTTGATAAGGCGACAGAGGAAGTTTGAATCTCGGCATTTGGTCGCTCCATTTTTGCATAGTAGAGCAGTTCTTCGACCATATTTTCCATTTCATCAATGTCTTCTACGATGCTCTTTATGTATTTCTCTTGTTGTTTGTTAAGTGTCGAGTCAGCTAAGAGATCCGCTTGCCATTGTAGCCGGAAAATCGGTGTACGTAGTTCATGCGCGACAGCATTGGTAAGCATCTTGTTGGTCGTGATCAGGCGAGACACTTTCTCTGCCATATGGTTAAAGCTTTTGTTCAGAGTACCCACGGATTTGGCACTAGACGTATCGGCTCGAGCATTAAAATCACCAGAGGCAAAATCGACAGTGACCTTCTCAAGTGCTCGAACACGGCGGCTTAGGAACCAAATCAATAAGACACAGTAAAGCGCGAAACCAGCTAGAAAGAAAAGCCAAACAATGTTGTCATCAAAGTTAATGGCTTGAATGATAGGGCTGTTGGGGTTTTCGCTCAGTTTAAAAATTGGGGAGCCAGGTTCAAAGCGAAACCATAAATCTCTCTCATCATCGAAGGCCGTATTAACGAAAGGATCTTCATCAAAAACTTTCTCAACTTCAGGAGGGAGGCTCGTCATCTCTTGCGCTATCAGCAACATGTGGCTTGATGTCGCAAACTTCTCTAGCTGCTGAATGGTGTAATCTTCTCCTTTATCTTGGTAAATAGGGTAGATCAATTCATGGAAAGCCTGTGCCTCGTGTTCTTCAAGTAAGTAGTCATAGTCCGTATTTAATTGATAAACAATGACTTCATATCCAACCAAACTGGCGACGAAAAGAATGATCAGACCTAAAAAACTTTCCAGATAAATTCGTTTCATTACGCGTTCCAAGCATCAGGCATAAAGAGGTAGCCTTTACCACGGACAGTAATGATTTTTTGTGGGGGAGTTGTGCTATCGCTAAGCTTTTTCCTTAACGTTACAATTCGGTTGTCAATCGTACGGTCAGTGCCATCGTATTCGATTCCACGCAACGTTTTGGTAAGCCACTCGCGAGAAAGGGTTTGTTCAGGATGGCTAGCGAGTACCCAAAGTAAATCGAATTCACCATCGGTGAGTGCAATCGGCTCATGATTTAGATTACAAGCTTTGCGTAATCGGTTTAGGCATAACACACCGATTTCAAGGCAGGTATCGGAGTCTGAAGCTGTGGTTTCCTTGCGGCGTAACAACATACGAATACGAGCAAGCAGAACACGCGGTTTAATCGGCTTAGTTACGAAATCATCGGCACCAATTTCAAGCGCAGCAACATGGTCAAAATCATCATCACTTGCGGTAAGCATCAGCACTTTGCCTTTGTAGCATTCGCGGATCTGGCGGCAAACACTCAATCCATCTTGCCCCGGCAGCATCAAATCTAAAAGAACGAGATCTGGCTGGCTTTCAAGAATTGCCTCGGGTGCATCGGTCCCATTGTCGAAACAACTGACTTCAAAGCCCTGCTCTGCAAAGTATTCGCTCAGCATAGCCTGCAGTTTGGGATCGTCTTCCACGATGATAAGGGATTGCTTAGTGTCTTGTACGTTCATAGCAGTGATGCATCTTGTAGGAATTATCCCTGAAACTTAAACAAATTTGTCAGGGATTTCAATAAACGCATTTGCATTGATGACTTGTTATCCTAAAAGTTTTTTACCTTGTTAGTATGGTGACTTCTACGTTTAAGGCTAAACACATTCTTAAAAACGTATCTAGCCTAGGAACAACTCTAAGGTTTTCGATCTTGCTGATATGGCTCGCTGATGTATCACAAAATGACGCTAAGTCTTCTTGGCTCATATTAATTCTATTTCTTTTACTTCTTAGTTCGTTGATCAATTGGCAAGTTGAGCTTGATGTAAGATCACTTGAAGAGGGAAGCGCATTTACGTTATTAGGCTGCATGGGATTGTGATCAGAAAGTATTTAATGCAATTAGTAAAAATGGTACTGAGATTTTCGTCCATTTATATGTAATTTATGACAAGCTATTATGTGAATGAATGACATAAAATTAAAAATAATTAGCTCTCTTATCAAATAGTATAAGAAGAATTATGAGGTGGGAACTTTTAAATTATAAAGTAATGATGAATATTTCCTATTTCCATTGGTTACATGAGATTTAGTAAATGCATTTATTATTTAGAGAAAAATTCAAACATAAGTATAGTGTCCCAGTTTTATTCTTAGCTTCTTTTTTACCACTGAAAAGTAATGCGTCAGTTGAAAAAATTGAAATACCGACTTTGCATCAAAGTGGAGTTGTTAACGTTGGGCAAAGTATTACGGGAAGCGTTAATGGAAGCATGGGATTGAACCTTTATTCTGCAACGGGGGAGAGGAACAATTACTATTGGATTGACGCTACAAGTAACGAACGATTGATGAATGGTATCTTGTATACACCGAAACAAGTTGATGCTGGGAGAAGCATTTCTCTATGTTTAGACTCATCGTGTTCTGCTTCCGTCTATGTGAACTCTCCTGATCGGTTAAGAACTGCTAATGATTTTATTGATTATCGAGACTGGTGGTCTGTGAGTCAAACAGTTCAAGATAATGTTGTACTGAGTGCAGATAGCGATATCGGCATTACAGTGGATTTTTCATATATCGGACCTACTGGGGATGACGAAGAAGGTTCAAAAGTTGGTATTGGCTTATGGTTGAGTCTGATACAAGATAAAGTTGATAAAAAAGTTATAGCAACTCAGGTAAATGAGGGCACCAATACTCCGGATCTAAGTGGGAAAAAGGTAGACGTTCAAGCAAATTACGAATTGAAGAGCCTTAATTTGGCTCCAGTAAATGTGGTAGAGATATGTGAGGATGTTTACTTTGATGTAGGTAGCACAACTTGGAATGCGTGTACTACTAGGATTGTTGCTGAATCTGATTGTGATCCGTACTGCCGTCCACCTACTAAACAACAGTTTGATGTTCTTTTCCCTTCGACATCGTTCAAACATGAAGAGGATGTTTGGAATGCAGATAAAACTGCGAAAAAAACTTACACAGCAGCCCCGTCTTTTGAAGGAGATGAGCATCTTCTAAATTCATATTGTAAAGCACTAGGTGGCAAGATAAGTGCACTTTCTGCGGCCGATATGCAAACCCTTGTCAATGAAGATATGGATGAGATTGATGCGACTTGGCCTGGAGAAACAGGGTACTGGTCAAGCAATCACATCGAATCCGGTTTCGCTGTCACTGGTGGGTGGGGAGAAGTCACTATGCTAAGTGATGATCTTTCCGTTCAAAAAGCACCTCGCTCTTTCTATAAAGGATATTATATCTGTAAGAAAAATACGGATTAATATTTATTGTTAGCACTATTGCTTTATTTTTACAAGAAATGCTAGCAATAGTTTGTTCTATTTAATAAGTGTTGGTTAGCGAGATGTTTTAATTTTTAAATTCTTGCTAACCAATTTTAATCTGTTTCATTTAACATAGGAAACTGAGCTTCTTAATTATAACTCATCAGAAGATTTAAAAACCTATTACTTAATGAAATAAGGTAACGAACAAACGGAAAGGTATTATGAAAAAGTTTTCATTTATTTTGTTTTATATATTAGTGGGTTCAATACCCCAGAAAGCACTATCCGGAACGTCAGCATCAGCGCTAGACAATTTAGGTAATCTAGAAATAGTCTCCGAAAGCTTCTCTATAACGCGACAAAGCATGGGTACATCTGGGCAGTATGTACTTTTTTCCTATGTTGATGGTGAGTTGGCGACGAACTTTGATAAACAAGGGAACTCTCAAGATATCTACTGGCAAGCTGAGAATGGTGTCAAACTGAGTAGCAAAGTTTACTTAACCAGTAACACTATTGAAACCAATAAAGTACGATTTTGTATTGATAACAACTTGAAGGTTCAGTGTTCTGAGTATGTGAGCAGTCCTGTAAGTACTAGACAGATCATTGAGAATACAGGCGGTATTGAAATCGATTTTGTTGACAGTGATAACCTTATGGTGGGTGTACAACCAGAGTCCTACTCTCAGTCTATTGATGGGGCGGGAGTGTTTTCGTTCATTTACCAAGAGCACTTGGATCAAAATGAACGCGTACTAGACAATACGATTAGTTATTTTGTCGATGAACAAACATTGATAGGCAAAGCTGTTACTAACGAAACAAGCTCTATTAAAGCTTGTGCTGTGGGTGGTTTTTCAATTGGTAATCCGACTCTTGTAAGTGATTGTTCTCCTTCGTATCAAGTTGATGATGGGGTAGGTGAGACAGCCTTGTGTCTTTACGAGTATGCACACTATAAAGGGCGAAGTCTTTGCTACTCCACCAAAGATATAAACAAACCTTTGAAACTTCCTGCTGACTTTAACGACATCACGTCATCTTTCACTATTCGTAATGGGTATCGTGCGACTTTAGTTTCTGACTATGAATTTGGTCGAAAAACTAAATATAGGACTTATTACAAGAATGAAAGGTTTGTTAAGTATCTGAATGATAAGACATCTATGATATTGATTGAACCTGATGATAGTCTTGCCTGTTTTTACGAAAATGATGACTTTACAGGTAAGCGTTTATGCGTTGCACCAAAGAAAGCGGTATACGACTTGAGTGATAATTACATCTACACGTTTTCCGCGATGACAATATCTCCACGTCTAACTCGTGGCTACAAAATCAAGTTGGGTAAAAAACGCGGTAAACACCATTACTATGGTTGTTACCGATGGACACGAATCTGGCATTCTTCAAGTCACTACAATGATAAAGCTGCAAGGATCTGGGTGAAGTAGTTGTAATTCGTCACACAATGTGAAGACACATTTCAGGACGGGTCAGTCAAAACAAAAAAGCTCCGAGATTACTCGGAGCTTTTTTAATTGCCTAAAGGTGACTAACTAGCCTGTGGAGCAGGTTGCTGGTTGGTAACCTCGGTTTGTTCTTGTTGTACTTCCTTGGCAAGGATTTCATCTTGTTTGCGTTGATGCTCCATAATTTGTTCGTAGTTTTGCTTAAGGTATTGGAGTGTTTTAACCGCCGCGATGAAGAACACTGGCACGATCAATACGATGATCAGTACAGGGAACGCTTTAAGGATATTCAAGTCAGCATTAATCAGTAAGAAGATGATTGGTAGCGCTGTTAGCAATAAGCACCAGAACAGACGAAACATTGGGTTTACGTTTGCTTCTTCATCTAGCTGTTTAGTTGCGATGCCTGCTAGTGAATACGAGGTGCCATCTAGTGTTGTTACTGTAAACAGAATCATCGTGACTAGGTAGATAGCAGTTAGCAACATTGGAATAGATGTTGAGTCAAATACTTGCTTCACCAACTCAGTTGGCTGACCTTCTCCAATCAGTTTGACACCATCAACGACGCCGTTGTTTACAAGATCCATTGAGAAGGTGCCACATACACCGAAGATAACCGCAGAGCCCATTGTGCCGCCAATCACTAGGATTAGAACCACGTCTTTTAGCTTCTGACCTTGGATGATCTTAGTGATGAAGACACCTACACCCGGTGAGTAAGAAATCCAGTTCGCTAGGAAAAATACCGTCCAGTATTGAGGGAACAACGTTGTGCCATATGGATCTGTGTTGGTGCTCATGCGGATGTATTCAGTCAACATGATACCAATGCCATTGGTTAAGTTGTTCATGATCAGAGCTGATGGCCCGATGATGAAGATGATACCAACAAACGCTGCACAGATATAAATGGTTGCACTAGATAGGCGGGCCATGCCTTTCTCAATGCCGATGTAAGAGCTGAGAGAGAAGATCACTGACAATCCAAGGATAACGCCAATACCCAACATTAAATTGTCTGGAATGCCTGTTAAGCTCGCTAGGTTAGAGGAAATCATCGGGATGCCCAAACCTAATGTTAATGCGGTTGCGGCAAGCGTGGTGATGATGAACAGTAGGTCAATAAACTTCTGAGCCCAAACTGGAAGGCGATCATTAAAAAGTGAGTTGATAACACCACTTAGGCTCATGCGTCGGCTTTTCTTTAGGTAGAATACGACGGCGAATGGGATGGCTACAATGAGGTAGATAAACCAGCCTGCAGCGCCCCAGTGGAACATGTTGTAAGCCGTAGCGTATTCCATTGCCATGGCTTTATCTGTAATACCGAACTGAGGGTCCATGAAGTAGTATACCGCTTCAATAAAGCCCCAGTACATGGTGCTTGCGCCCATGCCCGCAGACAATGCCATTGCGAACAGTTGGAATTTCGTAAACTTAGGTTTGGTGTCGCCCATACGAATATCGCCATATTTAGAAAAGGCGAGGAACAATAGGGCACCTGTTGCGAAAAGTGTGTACCAAAGGAAACCAGAACCGAAGTTAATGACGGTAAAATCTAGCATGCCGCTCATGGTGCTTTTTACGGCTTCTGGGTATACCACTGCAAGAATACCTAGAAGCAGTACAAATCCAAAACTGCCAAAAGTAAGTTTCCAGTCGATTTCTGAAGTATTCAATTTCATTGTGACTTTCCAATATTGTCTATTAATGAGAATACTCGGACGGCCTTGTTTATTGTCACTGACACTCAGGGCGTCTGCCTTTCTCCCGTTCCCATACGAGTAATTAGAAAGGCAGACAGTGTAGGGTTAGAGGGATGTCAGTCTTTTGCTGTCTCTGTATTAATTGTTTTTGTCTTGAAGCTGCGGTTTATTCGAACACGTACGATGCCACAGACATTTCTTTCACTTTGTCCCAATCCATTTCAACACCTAAGCCGTTGCCTTCAGGAGCACGGACATAACCTTCTTTGTCGGTGCGGATAACGGTTTTCGACGCTAGCTCAAAGTCTTCGTAAGGGTAGAATTGTTCAAAGAATTTACAGTTGTTATGCGCAAGAGCGACGTGCAGGTTTGCGGCTTGCGTTAGCGTGTAACCCATTGATTGGATCTCTAGGTTCTTAGAGAAGCCCTCTGCAATATGGAAGCATTTGTTTAGAGGCGTAATACCACCACAAACCGTCGCGTCTTGGCGAATGTCAGACCACATCTCTTGTGATAAGGCATAGGTCACTTCTTGCAGTGTTAACAAGCAGTTACCATGGCTAGAAATCTCAAGGTCGGTATTTTTAACTAGGCGTTTATAAGTGTTGTAGTCGTAATCAGAAACCGGTGCTTCTAACCACTCCCAGTGGTAGCTTTCTAGACGTTTTGCCATTGCCATTGCTTGTTCTGGCGTGTAGAAGGTTGCCGTATCAAGCATGAATCGAATGCCAGTTTTCCCGTAACGAGCCTGAACTGCGTCAACAAGGGCAACGTCCTTTTCGTACACGCAGTAGCAGTGAAGCTTGATTGCTTTAAAGCCGTGTGCAATACAGTCGTCTAGGTACGGGAAGTACTCATCTACGGTGTCGAACATTGGCGTCGATGCATAAGACAACATTTTGTTTCGAGCGCCACCTAAAAGCATGTAAAGAGGCATGCCCGCTTTTTTGCCTTTGATGTCCCATGCTGCGATATCAATTGGCGCTTTAGCTGGCAGACCACCCCAAGTACAACGCGCCATTAACCAGTTGTAGAGCTCTTGAGTTGCCAATGGATTTTTACCCAGTAAACCTGGAACTATGGTGCGTTGAGATTCGATAATGCAACGGTCAAAATCATTCTCTGTATAGCTGATTGTTGCGCCTAACCCCTCTGTACCATCGTTACAAATTAGACGGACGATGTTATTGGTGTATAACAAAGGTTCTTGGTTATCTGCCCATGGTACAGGTGCTGCATCGCGGTCTGCTACAGCGTAAAGTTCTACACGTTCAATTTTTAGATCGGTCATTTTTCAGTCCTTACAGGCGTGAGCCATTTTTAATCATGGTGGCGCGAATCTCCGCGATATTTAGGTCACGAATCGCCGTATTTGTATCAATCGCTTGTGCAGCAGCAATGCCCGCTGCATGACCAAGCTCAAAGCATTGCGCGGTGACGCGAGCAGAAGCAAGGGCTTCGTGTTCGGCGCTCAAGCATCGACCAGCAACAATGATATTTTCACCAACCACTGGCACTAGCGTGTGGAATGGGATGTCGTAGTAATCGTTAATTAGCCAGTGCAGTTTTGGTTTGTCGCCGGAGTGCAATTCAATAGGCCAAGGGGTACGGCAAATACCGTCTTCACGCTTGCGACAGTTAACAACGTCTTCATTAGTTAGCGTTTCGACACCAACAATAGAGCGCGTTTGACGAATGCCGACTTCTACACCGGTGTCGACAACGAATGCTTGTTCACAACCTGGAACAAAGTTGTTCAAGAAACGGGCGTACTCACGAACTTGGCGACGACCAAACACTTCAGCTTCTGTGAAATCTTCAGGATCAATAACGTTCAGCATGCGTCCATCTTGACCTGCAAGTCGTGTCGCATTGACCATCAGTTCATTCGCTCGTGTGGTCGGAAAAATCCAAATCTTATGACGTGGCAACTGGTATTCGCCGCTTTCGTTGGCTGCGAGAATGTTTTCGGTGACTTTCGGAGGGCAGATCGTGTCGTTGCCGTAGTAGTCAAGGTAAGTGTCCATATCGACACCGCCAAAACGGAAGAACATGGTTGGGTTTTGAATACGACCATTGTCGCCAAAGTAATAATCCATACCCGCACGAGCTACCACAGCAGCATCACCAGAAGCATCGATGATCTGTTGACTTAAGATGATACTTTGACCTGCGTTTGATTCGATGACCACGCCTTTAAATGCATCGCCTTCCATGATCACGCCAGTGACTGACGTATGGAATAGAGTTTTGACATTTGCTTGCTCTAGGAAATCATCAGCAACTTCACGCCACATCAAAGGATCGTGCGTCACTGTGTACGTTTTACCGTAGCGCTGTGGAGCAGTGACACCACCTTTGTTTTCTAATGCTTGACGAAAACGTTCTGTAAAACCGAATACTACTTGTTCTGGTTGTGCATTTTCATCGTCCGATGCCATGTACATACCGCAAATAGTGCCAGATAAGCCCGCGACGGCAGCACCACCGCAAAAACCGTATTTCTCAATTAGCCAAGTGTTCTTACCTAGACGACCAGCCGTTTCAGCTGCGGCAACACCAGCAGGACCTCCGCCAATGACTAACACTTCTACTTCAGCCAAAACAGGTAGGTCAGGAGTGTGTTCATAACGACGGATAATGTTCCAAGATTTCATTCTTACCTCACTAATAGATTACTGATGTTCATCTGATATATCAGTTGTATGTTTTTAATATATTCGGATTTCTTTTTTTGGTACAATGGCAAAACTTCTTATCGTGAGATTGCTCACTAAAAGATTGATCAATGGAATAGGAACGAGAATGACCGTAAATTCAGTCAATAAGACAGAAGTTGCATACAGCAAACTTGAAAAAATGATCATCTTCCGCGAATTAGAACCAGGGAGTATGGTCAGTGAAAAACAGTTGGCAGAAGAATTAGAACTTGGGCGAACGCCAGTTCGAGAAGCGTTACAAAGATTGGCTTATGAATGTATGGTTGAGATCCACCCGCGACGTGGAATTCAAATCCCAGCAATCTCTGTCGAGAGCCAACTAAAGATCTTAGAAGTCCGTCGCGACATTGAAGCCTTATGTGTCAACTACGCTGCCTCGCGAGCAAGTGTTGAAGAGAAACAGCAGATGTTAATGTTGGCTGAGCAGTTAGAAGCTTGTGCAGAAAACAAAGATGATCTGCTTTACGCGTCTTTACTTAAAGAAATCCATACCTTGCTCGTCAAAGCTGCATGTAATGAGTATCTACAGCTAGCAATGGCACCACTACAAGGCTTATCCCGCCGCTTTTGGTTTGCATTTAAAAACCAAGACTCAGATTTGGTTGAAGCGTCTTCTCTTCATGCTGCCGTTTTACGTGCTGTCAGCCATACTGATGCCGAGGACGCGGTCGCGGCATCACATCGTCTCAATGACTACCTAACTGATGTGGCTTATCGAACGATTAAACCGAGGAAGTAATACCGTTTTAGGTCCGTTTGATTACAGCAACCACAAAAAAGCGGCATTGAGCCGCTTTTTTGATTTCTTCGTCTTAGAATCGCAGGGATTAAGGCTGTTGCTTAGTTGGTGCTAGAGCGATCTCACGGATACAAACGTTTTGTGGTTGCTGATAAGCAAATACAACTGCACGTGCGATGTCATCAGCAGCTAGCACGCCGCCCATATCTTCTTTCCACGCACCGTAACCATCTTTGATTTCTTGCGATGTAGTGTGAGAAAGCAGTTCAGTTTCTACAGCGCCTGGTGCGATTGTTGTTACGCGAACGTTTGATGCTGCTACTTCTTCACGAACGTTTTCAGAAATTGCGTGAACCGCGAATTTAGTACCACAGTAAGCCGCATGGTCTGGGAACGTCTTTTTACCTGCGATTGAGCTGATGTTGATGATAGTACCGCTGTTACGCGCTTTCATTGGTGCTAGCACAGACTGCATGCCGTTTAGCAAACCAAGTACGTTCACGTCGAACATACGTTTCCACTCTGATGCATCTTGTGTGTCAATTTGACCAAGTAGCATCACGCCTGCGTTGTTTACTAGTGCGTCAGCAGGGCCAAATTTCTCTTCTGCTTTAGCAATTGCCGCTTCAAATGAAGCTTTTTCAGTAACGTCTACTTTTTCACATAGCGTGTTTGGCAGGTTTAGTGCTTCTAAGCGCTCTACACGACGAGCAAGAAGAAGAAGTGGGTGACCTTCATCGCTTAGACGGCGTGCGATAGCTTCACCAATACCAGAACTTGCACCTGTGATTACAATCAGTTTTTTCATCTTTTGTTTCCTTAATTTTTTAAGAATTGCTTTCGTTTGAGAGCAGCTTTTAGTCAAGAACACCTGTTTCGCTGCGATGTGGATATATTAAGGAAATGGTGTTTGTTGATATATATCGCTTTAGGTAAAACACTGTTGCCATATAACAACAATTAGTGGTAACTTTATGAAAATTAGGCAATAAAAAAGGCGCACTAGTGCACCTTAGTTTGTGTATTTAGTGATTAAGCTGGCTGCTCTTGGGTACAAACGACGCTATTGTCGCTACCAAAGCCATTAGGCACGTATGCGTCTGCTTGCGGATCGTTTTCCCATTCAGCTTCGTCAAATAGATAACGGAACTGGATATTTTGTTCCTTCGGCAAGCGCGTTTTAAATTTAAATTGGCCACTTTTCTTCACGAGCTTCATTGGTTCTGGTTGCCAGTTGTTGAAATCGCCTGCAATTTGAATCGACTCCCACTGATTTTTGTCTAGCTCGAACGTGACTTCGACTTCATCTTTTGTTTTAAAGAATCTCTTTTTAAGCATTAATCTTTCCTTGTTTGTACAAAAACTGATCTAACTATTACTCAGGTTTCATAGTGATTTCAAGTTTTATTGGAATCGTAGTCGGTAACGAAAGTAAGAATCTTCTGGTTTATGAGGGTGTTACTCATCGGATAACTTGTATGAAAGGGTGGATTCTGTATGATGAGTATTCACCATATTTTAAAGAAGTTGTATGTTGAGTTTTAATCGTACATTAATGATGACAATGCTTTGCTTGTTGGCCATGCTGCTAACTGGTTTTGCGTCAAGTGTACGTGCGGCTACGGCACCGA
Source organism: Vibrio sp. 10N.222.52.B12 (assembly GCF_002875385.1). Lineage (NCBI taxonomy): Bacteria > Pseudomonadati > Pseudomonadota > Gammaproteobacteria > Vibrionales > Vibrionaceae > Vibrio > Vibrio sp. 10N.222.52.B12. The sequence continues at coordinate 56,478 of NZ_MDAW01000107.1, forward strand.
TTGAACATCATACGTTACAAACGGCTTCTGATGACTTTCATCATCCATTAGGTACTGAACGAACGGATTGTGTTGAGTCTCATCAAGATGTGCATGTCTTAGAGAAAGGACAGCAACCACATACCAGTTGTACCTCTTCATGCCTCGTTAAAATTCCCACGAACCTTTTGCAAGATGAACAGATACAACTCCCTCATCGTCTTGCTTTGATCGACAAAGCGCTCACACCGAAAGCGGTGCTCGTTATTTATAAGCCTTACCGTCCTCCAATTGTTTGATTCCAGCCTCAATCATTGACCAGCCCAACTGGCGTTTTATTTATTAATGAGAATGGCACAGGTGTGCCTAAAGGAATCAAACATGAAAAAGCTACTCGCGCTATGCAGCACCCTTTTATTGGCATTTACTGCCCACGCAGCACAATTTGAAGAAGGTAAGCACTACAAGGTCTTAGATGTAGACAAGGCCAGCAAACCGACAGTGACGGAATTCTTCTCTTTTTATTGCCCCCATTGTTACAAGTTTGAAGCAGTGATTGACAACATGAAGCCAGCATTACCGAAAGATGCAAGTTTTGAGAAAGTTCATGTTGCTTTTATGGGCAGCGATATGGCCGTTCCAATGGCTAAGTCATACGCAACAATGGTGTCTTTGGGCGTAGAGAAGACGATGGTACCGGCGATGTTTGCTCAAATTCATCAAAAGCGCCAAGCTCCAAAAGATGAATCTGAACTCAAGCAGATTTTCGTTGATAACGGCGTCGATGCGAAGAAGTTTGATGCGGCTTACAACAGCTTTGCCGTTAACTCAATGCAGAAGGGCTTTGATAAGCAGTTCAAACAAAGCACATTAACGGGTGTTCCAGGTGTATTGGTCAACGATAAGTACATCGTTATCCCTAATGAGATTCGTACTTATGATGAATACAACGAGTTAGTGAATTACCTACTGACACTATAGTTTTTGAGAAAAATAAAAATGGCGACCATCGAGGTCGCCATTTTTTATGTTCATTTTGCGTTAGCGGAGAACAGCCGTACAAGCTGCGGTTGGCATATCAGTCATAAAGATCGCATTTGGATAAAACAAGCTGGCAACAGTGACGGCAACGTTACAAGGCTGAGCGATGGTAGTTTTCACTACGTTGTTAAGAACCACTCCAGTGGTATTCACCGTATTGACCGCAGCCTGTTGTGCTTGATAAGACACGCAACCCGCTGTTGCATTGATAACTGCGGTACTAAAAAGTAGTTTACGAAAAAACATATTCATATCCCTTGTGAATGCTTTTGAGATACTTATATGACCATCCGTTCATAATTAAAACAAAACGGTGTTCAAAATTACGCTCACTTCACGAAATGAACATTGTTTTATATAATTTGGTGAGTTTTGTGATCTGGTGGGTGGACAGACCAGTTTAAGCAATTAAAACCAACCCATGCATAAGTACCACACCTGTCGTGAGCTTGCCTCGCATCATCTGATACCCTTTTGGCTCCGCCTCTTTTTCTACTCTTCGAATCAGCTTTTCCGCGTACCAAACGGCAATGTAGCCAGCTGCCAATAACAGAGTCGCGGTGACATAATGCTTGTTACCTTGCAGCAATGCTCCCCAAGCAAGCAATACGAATAAGTTACTTAGCACCAAGGCATTTCGACTCAATCGATGGTAGAAATGATCAATGGCGTTGCCCCAAAGTACCCCGGAAAGAAAACTCAAAATCACCGCACTGTAAGCAATAAAAAACTGCTCCCCAGATAAGTTAAACAAAGTCCTTTCTGTAACGATGAGAACTAAGCTGAACAGAAAGGGCAGCAGTCCTAAATAACCCAATTGCAGCATTGTCGTACGTGTGGTCGTCATAGCAGCCTTCCTTACAGTTGCTGTTCAATCATGTTAGTAAGCGTAGTACTTGTTGGAGAGGTTGAACTTGGGAAGGTCGCAACGACTTTACCTTCTTTGTCGATCAAGAACTTGTAGAAGTTCCATTTCGGAGTAATGCCCGCTTGAGTACTGATCTCGGCAAATACTGGGTTTGCATCCTCGCCAAGAACAGAGGTTCGCGCCATCATAGGGAAGGTAACACCGTAGTCGAGATAGCAAATTTTAGCGGTTTTTTCTTCACTGCCACGGTCTTGACGAAAGTCGTTACTTGGAAAGCCCACAACGGCAAAGTTTTGGTCTTTGTAAGTTTGATGCAACTGCTCTAATTGTTCGAATTGAGGGGTAAAGCCACACTGGCTTGCGGTGTTCACGACCAGTAGCGTTTTGCCTTTGAAGGCGTCACAAAGCTCTATTTCTTCCGTTGAATTGAGAAGCCTTTGCTTTCCTTGCAAGATATCTGGACAGCTCGATGCAAAAGCCAAACAGCTAGTGGAGAGTAGTGTTGCGGTAAGTGCGCTGCGAGTGATTCCCTTCATGGTGTTGATTCCTTTTGTTTTTACTAAGTATAACTACTCGCAAAGGAATCAAATCGATCAAAAAAGCCGCTGAATTCTGAAGTGACCCCGTAAAGTT